>CAITCX010000146.1 GCA_903890885.1 uncultured Dehalococcoidia bacterium | reverse complement strand
TCGAAGGGGTTGATGATGTTTTTAATACCTTGCCGGATGAGTGTGTTAGTTTCAGGATTGATTTTAACTTCGGTAGTACCCGGTACCTGTTTCAAACAGACCACTATATTCATATCGTTTTAGCCTTTCTCTTGCGCAGAGCGGCAGCCACAGCGCTTCTCAAGACCTGGTTGGAGCCTTCATATATCTGGGTGATCTTGGCGTCGCGCATCATTTTCTCTACCGGATAGTCTTTCATGTAGCCTGCCCCACCGCACAATTGAACAGCATCCGTACTCACCCTCATGGCTACATCGGAAGCAAACACTTTAGCCGCCGCCGAGCTTTCGGTTATATCTTTGGCGCCGCTATCAGTATACCTGGCTGCAGCGTAAATAAGAGCGCGGGCGGCTTCTACCTGGATCGCCATATCTGCCAGCATTCCTTGCACTACAGGCTGCTCAATCAGGGGCTGCCCAAACTGGACGCGCTGGCTAGTATAATCGTAAGCGGCTTCCAAAGCACCCTGAGCAATGCCCAGAGCCTGAGCGCCTACGCCTGGCCGGGATTTATCCAGCAACTTCATTGCCATGATAAAACCCATGCCTGGCCGACCTATTATATTGCTTTCAGGAATTAAACAATTCTGGAATACCAGTTCACAGGTGGCCGATGAGCGTATGCCCATTTTCTTCTCTTTCTTACCGAAAGTGAAGCCAGGCGTACCTTTCTCCACCAGTAAAGCGCTGGCTCCCCGCGGCCCTTTTGTTTTATCTGTCATGGCAATAATTGTATAAACATCTGCCACGCCGCCGTTGGTGATAAATTGTTTAGCCCCGTTCAATAAATAACCGCCCTCTACCTTTTCGGCAGTAGTACGAATAGCTGAAGCATCTGATCCGGCAGTAGACTCCGTCAGGGCGAATGCGGCCAGCTTCTTTCCGGAGGCAATATCTGGTAAAAACTTTCTCTTCAATTCATCTGAACCAAAGTCCATCAATGTGTAGCTCCCCAGGGCACTGGCGGCATAACTGATGGCAACTCCGCTGCAAACTCGGCTCAACTCTTCGACAACCAGGCAAAGCTCGAGACAGCCTCCCCCCAACCCCTCGTACTCTGCTGGTACGAAGACTCGAAAAAGGTCGGAGGCCGCCATATCTTTTATGATTGGCCAGGGAAACTCTTCCTTTTCGTCTAACTCAGTCCGAATCGGTAAGATCCGTTCTTCAGCCAGCTTTCTGGCTAACTCTTTAATGGTCTTCTGCTCATCCGACAAAAAGTACTGCACAGTACTCTCCTTTTTAATAGCAATCGAAATCAGTCTATTATAAAAAACTATCCGCCGTCAAACTCAGGCGGCGGAATCCTTGCGCCTCTTTATGCCTGGAATAACGCATCTGTCGCAGTGACTTTTTGAATGGAACTATTTGCTTTTTAGTACCAGACTTGTTATTTTCTGATGTTGTTCTCCACTTCAATAAACAGTTATAATAATTAGGCATCATCAGGTTACTTGATTATGAGGAATAGAAGATGGTCTCAAACCAACCGCTCCGGAATTCAACCAGTGAAAGTGACAAAAAGGCCCTGGCAGATAAACCCGGCCAACTTGCCATTTTCGCCTATAATTATCTCAAGGAAAGCCAGGGATTCAGGAATCGTAAAGATATTTTTATTCTTGATTTAGGCTGTGGTTATGGCCTCGACGCGGTTTTCCTTGCCCGGAACCTGCCTTGTCATATCCTGGGACTGGATAATTCGCAGGCGGCTATCGATATAGCCCGTCGTTCACTCGGCAGCGAACTGGAGAAAAGGGTTGAGTTGCTGTGTTATGATTTTTCTGATGTCAGCGATAAATACGATGTAATTTTTGTTTCCAATCTATATCACCTGCTTAAAACGGATGAGATGGCTAAACTCAGGGAGACTGTCAAACGTTGCTTGAAATCAGATGGTGTTTTTTTCCTCAGCACTTTTTCAGTACGTGACCCTCAGTATTTCGGTAAAAGCGGCAACCTGTCGGGCGAAACTTCTTCTTTTCCGGATGAAAAGTGTCTTCACTTTTTTACCAGGGATGAATTAGAAAAGGATTTCGAGTTCTTGAATATCAGCGCACTGTACGAACTCGATAATTACCAGGCGCATATCAACCCCGGCTTCAATCACATTTCATGGGTATTAATGGGACGGTTGAAATAATGAGGCAGAATAACCCCCGATTTTTCAATATAACCCACTGTAAAAATGTTAAAATAAAATTGCCCTCTTAGTTGCCAACCTTGAGGAACTTAAAGAAAAGAGTGGAGGTTAAATAATGTCTAAATCTATCAAAGGCACTCAGACTGAAAAAAATCTGTTGGCATCTTTTGCCGGTGAATCTCAAGCCCGCAACCGTTATACCTATTTTGCCAGCGCGGCCCGTAAGGAAGGATTTGAACAGATCGCCAATATATTTACAGAAACGGCAGACAATGAAAAGGAACATGCCAAGGTGTTTTTTAAGTATCTGGAAGGGAGTGATCTGGAGATTACGGCCTCTTATCCTGCCGGTATGATCAAAAATACAGCCGCTAATCTGGATGCTGCCGCCACTGGTGAGTATCTGGAATGGACCAAATTATACAGCGATAATGCTCGCATCGCTAAGGAAGAAG
>CAITCX010000145.1 GCA_903890885.1 uncultured Dehalococcoidia bacterium | reverse complement strand
CATCGCATGCAACTTTCGCAGCGATAAGACCAGAACGGCCGTTGGTCGACTGTAAGAATGGCTTTTACCGGGCAGTTGTCGATGCAGATGTCGCATTTATCGCAATTTTCATTCGCATAAAAGGTCTTTGCAAGCAAGAAACGGCCCATGAAAAAATACCCTATGCTCACAGGGCTTATCAGGATATCCTGTATGATATCGCGAAAGGCGGTATAGACCCTTTTCCCGTCAAGGATCTTAGCTGCAAAATTCTGTGTGATCCTTTTACAGTGACCGTAAATGGAATCGACGACCTTTTCCTTTACCCCCGGATGGAAGGAGATCCAGTTCGAGGGCAGGTCAATGGACCTCAGTCCAACTATACTGTATCCCTTGAACAACAAAACGATGGCCGCGAGCCATAAAGCAAGTCCGCTCAATCCGGGCACAAACCATTTGGAAAGTTTCAGACCTGCCCTGGTGTTCATCAGAAATACCCTGTTCCCGCGGGAGAGGGGGAACCGGAAAATAAAGTACATGCTTACCGGCGGGTAATTAAACCCGTGGGTCGGCGATACAAAGCCAATCATTGCGCCTTCAGGAAATGGCCTGATATGCTTCCTGTCTATTGCCGCGATATCTGTGACCTCAGTCGGGATACTTCGGGACTGCGCTGCTTCGGCAAACCAGCCTGCCACATTCCGGGCATTGCCTGTCCCCGAGAAATAATAAAGGATTAGCCGGCTGATCTTTCTGGGCAAAGAATTTAATATTGGTTTGGTTATAGCAAAGATAAAATTAGAAAGTTCAGAAATCGAGTAGGAAGTGAGTGATTATTTCACTCACTGTCCTCTCACACCACCGTACGTGCCGTTCGGCATACGGCGGTTCGTAAAGATAAAGATTTAAAATAAACTTCGGAAAGACTTAAAAGACCAAGCTTGCGGAAGTGTTCATTGGTAAGAGTACAAGCTAAAATATGGCTATTGGCTGTGTGCCCGTAGCCTTTTCTAGTATTAGCATACTCCCACGCTTTGAAGTTAGGAATACCTAATCGTACAAGGTTATCATGCCTTGTGCCGATTTTCTTCCACTGTTTCCAGTAACACATGCGTAGTCTGCGTCGCACCCCTTCATCGGTCGTTTGGCAGTGTTTGCCCATGTCGGCCAGTTTGTAATAGTTAACCCAACCTTGTATAATCCGGTTGAGCTTCTCTATTCTGGATTCCATGCTGATACCGGTGCTTCTTTGGGTGAGCTCTTTGAGTTTGGCTCTTAACCTGTTGAGTGACTTAGCATGTACTCTTATTCTTGCCAGTCCTCTGACATAATAAAAACTAAACCCTAAGAACTTCCTTCTTATCGGGTGGTCCACCGCACTTTTATCCCGGTTGACTTTCAGTTTCAATCGCTTTTCAATAAACTGGCCTATGCTCTCCATTACCCGGTTGCCTGCTTTCTTGCTTTTGACATAGATATTACAGTCATCCGCATAGCGGCAGAACCGGTGGCCTCGCTTTTCCAGTTCCTTGTCCAGTTCATGAAGCATCACATTGGATAGCAATGGGCTT
>CAITCX010000144.1 GCA_903890885.1 uncultured Dehalococcoidia bacterium | reverse complement strand
AGTCTCCGTAACAATTCCCCGCAGTACTCATCAATCCTGAATCATAAATCTTTAATCACGCCGACCCCTTGCCTCCGATTGCTGCTTTAAGGTTTAGCTAGGACGTAGAGATTTTATCCGGGGTTGACGGACGTAACCTTTGGCCAGACCGGCATTAATTCTTTCCATACAAAAATTACGTTTTTCAGTAGTACCAACCTGCTGGCTATCGAGGAAATGCGCCGCAAATTCCAGGCTTAGGGATTATTTAAACATTTTAAGCATATTGGGATTAAGCTTGCCCTTCAGGCCCATTTTCATGAACTTCTGCATCTGCTGGAATTGATTCAAGAGTTGATTGATATCACTCACCTGCGTACCGCTGCCTTTAGCAATCCGGCGGCGGCGTGATCCGTCAATCATCTGGGGATTGTGCCGCTCGTCAGGAGTCATCGAGAGTACAATGGCCTCCACTTTTTTAAGCTGCTTTTCCTGTTCGTCTTCATTGATTTTGGAGGCAATACGTGACAACCCGGGCACCATGGCGGTTAATTGTGCGAGAGACCCCATCTTTTTCACTTCTTTTAGATTACCCAGGAAATCCTCCAGATCGTAAGTGGCCTTCTCCATCTTCTTTTTCAATTCAACCGCTTTCTTCTGGTCGAAAGCCTGCTCGGCTTTTTCAATGAAAGTCAGCATATCTCCCATACCCAGGATTCTGGAAGCCAGGCGATCGGGATAGAAGGCCTCCAGCTGGTCCAGTTTCTCACCGATGCCGATATATTTGATCGGCACATGAGCTACCCAGCGGATGGAGAGGGCCGCACCGCCGCGGGCGTCGCCGTCCAATTTGGTCAGGATCAGTCCGGTCAGGTTAACTCGTTGGTTGAAATCTTCAGCCACTCTGACAGCATCCTGGCCGGTCATGGAATCCACCACCAGCAATATTTCAACAGGACCGGTCTCCTGCTTGATTTGAGATAGCTCACCCATAAGTTCATCGTCAATATGCAGCCGCCCGGCCGTGTCCAGAATAACCCAGTTTACGGCTGTTTGTTTGGCCTTCGCCACCGCATGGGCGCAAATATCTTTGACCGGCACAGATGGGTCTTCATGGTAAACAGGGATGTCCAGCTGTTTGCCGAGTACAATCAACTGTTGGATGGCTGCGGGACGGCGGGTATCTGCCGCTACCAGCAGCACACTCTGGCCGGAATGTTTAAGACTCAAAGCCAGTTTAGCAGCGGTTGTAGTCTTACCGGAACCTTGCAAACCTATTAACATTAGCACAGAAGGAGGATGTCCGGCCGGATTAAGCCTGCTTTGACCACCTCCCAGAATAGCCGTCAATTCTTCATTGACGATCTTGATAATCTGCTGACCTGGAGACAGGCTTTCCAGCACCGCGAACCCGACGGCACGCTCTCGAACCTTTGCCATAAATTCTTTAACGACTTTGAAGTTTACATCGGCTTCAAGTAAAGCCAAACGAACTTCGCGCAGCGCTTCATCAACGTCTTTCTCTGTCAGTTTGCCCTTATTAGTCAGCTTACTGAATATCTTGCCTAACTTTTCAGTCAAAGATTCAAACATTCTTCACCTGCCTGATCAATGCTTAAATTTATCCCTCTTATTGTGGAACCCTTAAACCTGTAATGGCGTCCTTCTTGCACCCGTAAAGCCAGTGGATTTCTCAGGCTATTTCTCTACTCTACGCCCTTATATAGATGACCGGCCGTATACCCCTTACGCAAACGGCGATCCTGGACAATCTGCTTTAGCATGTTGCGGTATTGCAACACAAAGTTAGCGCTCTCGCCCTCTTGATCAATATAAAATTGATTGAACCCGATAGTACGCAATTTGCGGATGTCGTTAAACATACCGAAAGGCCGGCTGTTCAAAATCTGCCAGTAGCCGTCTTCCTTCCTTACCGGGAAAACCAGTCCTTTTTCATCTCTCATCCTGCCTTCTTTAATTTCGATCCTGGTATTAACCAGCACCAAATTACCATGACAGAAAACTACCACCTCACGGTCTTTGAAACCCGTCAACTCCACCATCGAAAGCTCGGGAGACAACACCGGAACAACATTATACTGGCGGCAGAACTGGGCATCCAGGTCATTAAAAATATTCAGGGAGTAATCCAGATAAACGGGCACATCAAAAACATTCCGGCGAGTTAAGAAACCGATATTACCGGCCATGATCGCGCCAGGCTTCTTACGACCCAGCAGCGCCAGAGCCCTCGATAACTCGGCATCATTTAATATACGAGGTAGATAGGCTCCTAAAACGGTTCGTTCCTGCCATTGCCCGGGTTCTGGAAAATCCGGGGCAAAAATATCATAAAAAACAATGTCGGCTTCAGATTTAGCGATTTCATGTGCTTCGCCTAGTGAATAAGCCCTGGCCATAAAACGCTGTAAAAGCGGGGCTTTCTGTTTGGTAACCTTAGGCAGAACCACCCGTAAAGAACTTCGGGGATTGATCTTAAGTGGCGTCCGCTTCACCTGATAATCAGAGGTTATTTTTATACGGGGAGAAGAGGTTAGATAAACACGTACTCCGGCCTTCGCGCCGATACCCAGATTAACCCTATCTCCAATTGAAGCCGCTGGCGATCCTGATGAAGCACATTAACGACCCGCTGCCCCTGCCGCGCAAGATCGATCCGACCATCCCGGAAAGTTTTGAACGGGTGGTCCTGAAAGCCCTGGCCAAACGCCCGGAAGACCGCTTCCAGAGCGCCAATGAAATGTCCGAAAAACTGCTGGCGGCTGCCAAAGAGACCGGGGTGCAGGTGCCTGAAACCATCAGCCTCCCGGTGCTGCCATCCAGCCCGGCCTCCCCAAAGACCGGACCCGTGGCTGTCTTCTCTGGGACGGCGCGCCAGCAGATCCCCGACGCAGGCTTTGCCTCCGGCGATACCGACATCACCTTTGGGAAAAAGTCCACCACCGCGGTGACCCGTATCACCGACCAGGTCAGGAACTTTTATGCCGTGCCGCCCAGGTTCGACCAGGTCAAGGTCACACGCGTCACCACCGCCGCGCTGGCATCGGTGGGAGGCATAGTCTTTGTCAACATGGCCCTCTTATGGCTGAGCGGGATCTTCGGCTGGAAGGTTTTTGGGCACGCCTGGCCGCTGGAGATCGTAGCAGTCGGTGTCCTGCTTTCAGCCCTGATGGCTGCCCTGGCTATCCCCTGGATGCTGATCCCGGCCGGGATCGTCATGGCCAATGGTTTCCTGTTCTCCTACTTTGCCCTGACCGGTTGGTGGAACCATTGGACCTTCCTGTGGCCGTTGGAGCCCCTGCTGGTGGGCCTGTCGATCGTTGCGCCCTTCCTGCTGGAGCGACAGGGCAAACGCGGCTCCTGGCTGGCCCGCCGCATTGGCGTTACTCTAATCGCTCTGGCTGTGCTCGACTTCTTCTGCGTGGTGATTGCCGGGATCATCCTTCCATAACCCATAACCGGTAAAACTCAGGCATTTTCTCTGCACTGGCAGAAATCCATGGCCGCCAGGTGTGTTCAACGCGGCCAAATTATTGAGAAAGTCCACCATATTCTTACCTAAGAACCAAAGGAGGTTCAAATGCAAAAGAAAGCTTCTTTACTCATCGGTGTAACCCTGATCCTGTTGGGTGTACTGGCGCTGGCCGGCAACCTGCTGATCCGGGCGGCCGGCGGCGGATTTATCCTCGGCTTCCGCGCTTGGCCTATCTTCGTGGTCGGCGCAGGACTGTTGTT
>CAITCX010000143.1 GCA_903890885.1 uncultured Dehalococcoidia bacterium | reverse complement strand
CAAAGGAATTGGGTTGTGCAGTTGATCTAATCGGTCTTAAAGGTTCTCCTACCTCGGTTAAGACCATCTTCGCACCGCCACCACGAAAAGGCGGACCAGTCTTTGACACTTCTGACGGAAATGATAAAGCCGTAAATGGATTTTTGGATACTATTTTTCAAAAAGAAGCCGCCATATTAAGTCAAATATTAAATACTGATGGTAAGGTTAAACATGCCTAAGAATAGCAAAGATAAAGATATTGCGGAAGTAGTTTCTAAAAAGTGTTCAGGCTGCCAGGCCTGTGTTGGCGAGTGTCCCGTCGGATGCATAGATATTGTGGACGGTGTAGCTAAGATTACCGCTGAAAAATGTATCGGCTGCGGTAAGTGTGTGATGATCTGTCCTTCTGATGCCATTTTATTTGATAAACCAGTAAAAAAGAAAGCTGTAAAGACAGCTGAGGTAAAAGAATCAGCGATTGCCCAATATCAGGGTGTAGCGGTCTTTATCGAAGTCAAAGAGGGTGTGGCAGCAGATGTGTCATGGGAATTGGTGGGAAAAGGGCGGGAGTTGGCCCACAAACTAAACACTAAAGTGATGGGTTTTCTGGTAGGTCACAATGTAAAGAAGATAGCTAGTGCAGCTATCTCTTACGGTTGTGATTCAGTATATGTTATGGATAATCCGGCCTTTGAAGTTTATGTTTCCAGGGTTTATGGGACAGCCTTGACCGAACTCTGCAAACAAGTTAAACCTGAGATATTTCTAATCGGTGCTTCTCCACTGGGACGAGATTTGTCCAGTGTAATTGCTACTAAACTGCAAACCGGCTTGACCGCTGACTGTACAGGGCTGGATATTGACACTCAAGAAAAATTGCTTATGATGACCCGTCCTACTTTTGGGGGAAACATCATGGCCACAATTTATTGCCGTAATCATCGTCCGCAAATGAGTACAGTTAGGCCGAAAGTTTTCAAAATGCCAAAAAGTGATTCGACACGAGCAGGAGAGATAGTTCCTTTTAATTATGAGGCTCAAGCAGATCCTCTAATTAAGATTTTGGAAACCATAAAAATAGATGCAGCCAATGCTATTGATATTACTCACGCCGAGGTATTGGTGGTCCTGGGTAAAGGTGCCAGCGAAAGTAAGCACTTTCCGATGTTTGAGGAATTGGCATCTTTACTGGGTGGTTCGATTGCCTGCTCTCGGCCATTAGTAGAAGCTGGACTTCTTCCATATGTAAGACAGGTGGGACAAACGGGAAAAACCGTTGCTCCCAAGCTTTATATCGGTATTGGTGTCTCAGGCGCCGTACAACACATGGTGGGTATCAACGGTTCCGAAAAAGTTATCGCCATCAATAACGATAAAAATGCTCAAATGGTTCAGGTAGCTGATTACTCTATCGTCGGCGATTATGCTGTAATCATACCTGAACTAATAAAAGGTCTTAAGGCCAGGGTACCCAATTTCCTAATACAAGGGGCCAAATGATGAATGAATCCTACGATGTAGCAATAGTCGGAGCAGGTCCTGCTGGTATTTCTGCTGCCTGTGTTCTGGCAGACGCCGGTGTTAAAGTCATTGTTTTTGAGCGGGGTGAATATGCCGGTTCCAAGAACATGTCAGGCGGTGTGCTTTACGGATATAATTTGGCCCAGATACTGCCGGATTTCGCAGAACGCGGCTGCCCTGTTGAAAGAAATATAATAGAGTCGCGCATATGGTATCTCTCCAAGGAAGCCGGATACAGCATCGGTT
>CAITCX010000142.1 GCA_903890885.1 uncultured Dehalococcoidia bacterium | reverse complement strand
GCCCGGGCCGGAGAGAAGCACCCTTTTCCTCTACCTGAACAGCAGTAAAAAAAGCCTGACACTCAACTTGAAATCCAAAGCCGGGTTAAAAATAGTCAGGCAACTGGTAGAGCAGAGCGATGTAGTAGTTGAAAGTTTCAAACCAGGTGTTATGAAACGTCTGGGGCTGGATTACGACTCATTGAAAACCATAAACCCCGGACTGGTTATGGCTTCCGTCTCAAATTTCGGTCAGACAGGACCCTATCGTGATTTTAAATCCAGCCAGTTGATAAGCTGGGGTATGTCAATAGGCATGTACACGCCCGCTGGGCCCGGGTCCAGGCCGCTTCAAATCGGAGGTTGGATTGCACACTATATTACCGGGCTTTTTGCCACTGCCGGCATAGCTACTGCTTTATTCCAGCGTAATAAAACAGGGCTGGGGCAGCACGTGGATACATCTATGCAGGAAAGCCTGATGATGATGGCCACTTTCCCCTCGACATATTATTCTTATACCGGCATCGTACATATGGATGTCGGCGGCCGGGGTTTTGGTGTCGTTCCGACCCGCGACGGCAGCTATATCGGACCTAGTGTCTTCACCGCGCAGCATATTGAGCGCATGCTTGCCATGCTAGATATGACGGATATGCTGCAGGATCCGAGAGTGCAGCCCGGGAACTTTGCCTTACATCGTGATGAGATCGGGGTCCTTGTGGCGGACAAAATACTGCAGTGCAACAACGCACAGGAGCTATTTGAAAAATCAATTGAATGGAGTGTTCCTTTCGGACTGGTGCCCAGTACTAAAGAAATACTTGAGTCTCCTCAGCATAAGGAACGGCAGTTCTTCGAGCAGGTCGTTCAGCCGGTAATGGGCAAAGCCACGATGCCCGGCGCCCCCTTCAAAATGTCACAAACACCCTGGCGAGGATCTTCTCCCGCCCCATTACTTGGACAGCATAATGAGGAAATCCTTTGCCAAACGTTGGGATATTCCAAAGAGGACCTGTCCAGGATGAGAGAGCAGAACACAATTTAGATAGCGAGGAGTGCAATACATGCTACCGTTGAAAGGAATTAGAGTAATTGACGCGACCGTCAGCTGGGCTGGTGCTTATCTGACGAATGTCCTGGCCACCTTCGGCGCAGAGACTATCAAGGTCGAGTCCATAGAGCATTTAGATGTCTGGCGGGGTGGTGGCACTTTTGCGGTGGACCAGGAAATAAAGATATGGGAATGCTCTCCCCTCTGGAATTCCGTGAATTCCAATAAACTCGGGATCACGCTCGATCTCGGCACCGAAAAAGGCCGCGACGTATATAAAAAGCTGGTTAAAACCAGCGACATTGTGGTTGAGAATTTTACACACCGCGTGATGGAGAATTTTAAGCTTGACTATCCCCATCTGATAGAGATCAATCCAGAATTGATTATGATTTCGCTGCCAGCCTATGGCGGTACAGGCCCCTGGAAAAATGTTCCTGGTTTCGCCAGTCCAATCGAGATGATGTCGGGTTTTGCATATTTAATGGGATATCCTGACAAAGCACCGACTATTTGCAGCACCGGCCTTACGGATGCCGTAGCAGGAACAAACGGGGTCATTGCCGTAATGTTTGCCATGCTCTATCGTCAGTTGACCGGCACCGGACAATACATTGACCTTTCGCAGGTCGAAACCGCCACCAGCCTGATCGGTGATGCCATTGCTGATTACTCTGTAAATAAGCATATCCAGACCAGGCGCACCAATGAACATCCATT
>CAITCX010000141.1 GCA_903890885.1 uncultured Dehalococcoidia bacterium | reverse complement strand
CTGAACCAGGGATTCAATGGAACGACGGCGAATACCAGCGACAAAGACTTCCATCTCCCCGCCCGAATAGCCCACAACGTCCCAATCGATATACAATTCAGACAGGTCCAGGTTGATCTCCTTGCGAGTAGCCCGCTCGATGCCTTCGCGGAGGCGACTGGACGGCAGATGAGGCAACCTGAGAAGACGGTAAACGTAAGATGCGCCGGTAAGGCCGACAGCTACGCTGCGGCGCGGCAGACGCTCTTTTTCAAACCAGGCGTTGAGTTGGTGACCGATAACCTCTGGTTCGATGATCAATCCGTCTTTGATCAAGCCTGGATCGACCGGGAGTGAGGCCCATTTTTCTATGCGGCCGTTATTGCCGGCGGTGATTTTAAGGTTCTGACTACTGATATTAATAGTTACAGTCAATTTAAACTCCTCAATCTGCTCCCGCTTTTCCGGATACCAAGGAAAGTGAAAGGGTGCCGGTGACCGGAGCGGTCTGCGATACAGCGGAGGGATTAGCATTACTTATGGCCAAACGCGTAACCAGCAGGGAGGGATATAAAGACGGGTTTTCCAATTTTCCCAAAAAAGACAGGATATCCGGAAGAGTACCGGTGATGGATAGTTCCAGGGGTTGAAAAAGATATGAAAGGTTCCCGACGGGTTTTTCCTGTAACGCATCGCTGGTAAAAGGAACGGCGCTGACATGCGATTCTTCAGCGTTTTGCAAGATCCTGTCAATAACATCGGTAGTGGACACTGTCTGGCCGCCCAGGGTATTCCTGACATCCTGATTGGCCTTGTGGCTCTCTTCATAGCGCTGGGTCAAAGTAGGGTCAGCCAGAGGCATCTCTACCAGAAGCTGTCGACTCTGCCGGGTCTGCGCGGTCAACTGGTTTTGCAGTTGGGTCTGCTTGACATAATCAGTTAGCAAATAACTGAAAAGAATAACCAGGCAGATGGTAAGGGCTATTATCATTATCCTGGTTCGCGGCAATTTATTTTCTCCTTAAATAAATTAGGGTCGATTTATGGTGATATAGATCGCATACTGACCATATAGCTGGCTGTTTCATTTTCTGCCATCCTGCCGGGGGTCGAAGACGCTACATTCAGGGTAACCCGGCGCCCGATTATGGTGAAATTAAGGCCGGAAATATTCCTGGCTAAAATCCGACTGCTACCGTCCCCTGTGCGAGTAAGATTAGTGCCTGAAAGGGCATAAGTCACCGTTTGGCCGGAACATAGCTGAAAGTTGAGAACAGACCCTGCGCTGGCCGAGACGGCTTCATAGCCGTCCAAATAGAAGCGATTGGAGAAGTTTTGCATTTCGTGCCAGGCCGTCAGTTTGTCGTTCCCGTAATCAGAGACCATATTAAGCTGATAAATCATGCCGCCGACTACGGTAAAAATTGCAGCTGAAATCGCCAGAGCAATCAAGAGTTCAACCAGCGTAAAACCTCGTTCCTGCAACATCAACGCTTCACCTTGTAGCCTTCCAACCGGGAAACCGGTTGATCTTGAAAGGCCACTGCAACCACAATTTTCTGGATATCAGCATCAGTGCCAATATTGGAAGCAGTATTAATACTGACTGCATAACCTTCAGGAACCGCTACCGAAGGATACGAAAGGCCGGTCACATCGTAGGCGGCGGCTTTGATAGTTTCCATCTCGGTCCTGGCCAGTCCCTGAGCGACAACCTGCTGCTCAAGGGTATTGACAGAAACCGTACCAGCTGACAAAGAAGTCAAAAAAGTCACGGCAGTGACGCCTAAAATAGCCACCGCGACCAGGGTTTCCACCAGACCAATGCCAACCTGATTGCCGGTCAGCCGTCTTAAAGCAGAGGCGGATTTTATAAGCCAGGTTGTGGTTTCAATACTATTTATCAATGCATGCCACCCATAATGCGGTAGATAGGAATGATCATAGAAAGCATAACAAAGGCAATACCTATGCCTATGCAAACGGTCAAAGCCGGTTCGATCATAACGATAAGAGACTGTATTTTTTTATTAGAATGATCCTTATAATAATCAGCCAGAGTAGCCAGGCCTGCATCCAGAGTGCCAGTACGTTCGCTGACAGCGATCATCCTGACCATCATGGCAGGGAACAGCTTATCTTTGGCCATGGGAGCAGAAAGGCCTTCTCCCTGAAGAAGTCTGTCTTTCAAGGTATCAAGAGAGCGTTTCACCAGGCTGTTGCTACTGGCAGACTGAACTGCCACATCCATGATATTGGGCAGGGGCAATCCGGCCCGGGAAAGCAGGCAGGCAGTGCGACAAAACAGGCCAAGGTGGTGCTGCAAAACAACCGTACCCAAAACCGGAAGTTTGAGAATGAGCCGGTCTGTCAGCAACTTCCCGGCAGGCAGCCGGTTAAGGATAATCAGCAGCAAAGTCAAAATAATGGCGCCAATCAAGATATGAAATTTGTAGACAGAAATGAAGTTGATAATATTAAGAGCCAAGACCGTAATAGGCGGTAAAGCAGTTTGATAAGATTCAAAGAGTTTAACGATAGAAGGAAAAACTGTAGTGACCAGCAGTATGACCACACCTACAGCCAGGCAGATTACGAAAATGGGGTAGGCCAGGGCTTTTTTAATCTTATCGGCAGTTATCATGCGCCTTTCCAGATAATCCGCAATCTGCAGAAGGCCTTTCTCGAGATCACCGGTCTTCTCACTACTCTGGATGACCTGCCAGTAGGAATTGGGAAATACTTCAGGAAAAGCTTGTACGGCCTGAGAAAAAGAAGAACCCTGTTCCAACTGGAAGAGCAGGCCGGTGATCATGGCTTTCAAGGCTGCCTTAGAAGCTTGCTGCTCAAGCATTTCCAAGGCCGAAATAAGCGAGGTACCTGATTCAATGAAGGCAGCCAGCTGACGGGAAAAATCAATGACATCAGGGGTTTTGATACCAAATATTGACGGTACGTATTCATGCAAGCTGCGGCCGGTGGGTTTAGCAGTCAAATTCAGAACATACTTGTAACCAGCCTGATACAGCGCTTCTTCGGCGGTTTTTTCCGAAATAGCTTCGATCACGCCTTCCAGGATCTGGTTTTGGGCTTTATAAGCCTGATATTTATAAAACATATTTATATACTCTACAAATTAACGGGCAGCGAGCACTGAACGCTGGACCTCCTCCAGTGGGATCAGACCAGCCACAACTTTATGCAGTCCATCCTTCTTCAAAGTGACCAGGCCTTCCTTAACTGCTTCTTCCTCGATTTCTACGGCGCTGACACTATTGATCAACATTTTTCGGATAGTATCGCTCATAAGCATAACTTCAAAAATACCCACACGGCCCTGAAAACCGGTATTAGCACAAAGGTTGCAGCCTGAGCCTTGACGATAGAGCTTCTCGGGAGTTTCTCCGATTTCCGAATAGAATAGCTTCTGCTCCGCGGCAGCGGGTTTATACGAAATACGGCAGTGCGGACAGACGCGGCGCACCATGCGCTGGGTAGAAATGCCGATCAGGGTGGAGACGATCAGGTAGGGCTCAACACCCAGATCTAACAAACGAAAGAGGACGCCGATATCGGTATTGGCATGTATAGAAGAAAGGACCAGTTGACCGGTCAGGGAAGCCTGAATGGCTATAGCTGCAGTTTCCCGGTCGCGAATCTCGCCCACCAGAATGATATTTGGATCATGGCGCATCAGCGACCTGAGACCGATGGGGAAGGTGATGCCGGCCTTGAGGTTGACCTGGGTCTGGTTTATGTCTGAGAAACGGTATTCGATAGGATCCTCGATGGTCATAATATTACGTTCAGAGCGGTTCAGGGAGTTGATAAGGGCATAGAGGGTGGTGGTCTTGCCTGAACCGGTAGTGCCGGCGACCAGAAAGAGGCCGTAAGGACTGCCGACAATAGTCTCAAACTTATTGAGGCTATCGGGCAAAAGGCCCAATTCCGGCAAAGTAAAGAGAGCTAGCGATTTGTCCAGGATCCTGAGGGCCAATCTTTCTCCGTAAGCAGTAGCCAGCGAAGCCACCCGGATATCGATATGTTTATCTCCTATATTGAACGGCATCTGGCCATCCTGGGGACGCCTCTGCTCGGCTATATTCATTTCCGCCAGGATTTTAATACGCGAGACCAGAGGGATGTGGACAGAGATAGGCAACGAAAAAATATCATGGAGAGTGCCGTCTATCCTGAAACGAATACGCAACCGGTCTTCCTGCGGTTCGATATGAATATCGGAAGCACGGTCCCGGATGGACTGAGTAATGATGAGATCAACGGTTTCCGCGATGGGTGTACGAGCGACCAGTTCCTCAGTGAGGGTAGCAGTTGTTTTAATAGCAGCAGGAGCGAACTCCTGGACACGTTTTTCGATTTCCGCGCCGGAACGGTAGTTGAGGTTGATGGCCTTCAGGATATCGGTAGAGATGCCCAGTGCAACTTCTACTTTCATTTTTACCTGGGCCTGGATGTCCTGGATGGTCTGAATGTCCTGCGGGTCAGCCATAACTAACATCAGGGAATCGCCAACCACGTCTAACGGGATAAGGACATGCTTACGGGCTGTAGCTTCGGGAACCAGACGCAAAGCAGCCGGTTGTATCTTATGCCTTTGAAGATCGATAAAGGGCAAATTAAGCTG
>CAITCX010000140.1 GCA_903890885.1 uncultured Dehalococcoidia bacterium | reverse complement strand
GCTTGAACGGCAGCAGAATCAACAGGAAGCAGCGGATAAAGAGCTTCCGCAGTTTCAGTCAAACCCAGAGTATGACGTACCAGGCTCAAGCTCTTGTGTTTCTTAAGAGCCATTTCTGATTCGGAAAAGCAGGGACTGAAATAACCGACTTTACGGCCGGAATCAATCCAGTATTTGCCTAAACCGGCACAAAGCATAGTTTTGCCCGCATACTCATGAAGGGACGTGATCAAAAGAGCGGTCAAGGTAGTACTCCTTAATAGATTCCTTCTACCTATTATATAGTTTTGCCCCAATTTGGTAAATGGACTGGCAAGGCTCAAGGTTTTGTTACCATTTTGTTACCAGGCAGGCATTTTTGTTACTTTTTTGTGAATATGCAGATGTATTCTGAAATAGAAGCAAAACAAAAAAAGGCTTTATCGTCCTGGCACAAAACATCCGATAAAACATAAATAGCGGAAAAAGGGAAATGAAATGAAAATGCCGAGATTATTGATTATCGATGATGATGAGCTCAACAGTAAATTTATGCGAGACAAACTGGCGAAAAGGGAATACCAGGTTGATCTGGCGATCAGCAGTTTTGAAGCCTTTCGCTGCCTGGAAAACGCCTTCCCGGACCTGATTCTGGTTAATTTGGGGCTGCCGCGGGCCGACGGCTATCGAATCTGCCGCAAAGTCCGCGAATGGTCGGAAGTACCTATCATTATGATAAGCGCAAGTAACAGTGAACTGGATGAGGTCCGCTGCCTGGATATGGGAGCAGATGATTTCATCATCCGGCCTTTTTCAATAGAAATCCTGGCTTCCCGAGTCAAGGCAGTTCTGAGAAGAACAGCAAAGAAGAATGTTATCAGCGAATATTCCCTGGTTTCCAGCACCTAAGGCGATTTGAAAAACGCATCCACGCCAGAGAGGAGTAAACAATGGACATAGCAAAAAATATCCTGGTAGTCAGCAATGACAGGCATTTTGTTGATACCGTAGGGGGAACCCTGGCCAGGCACCATTATCAGGTCAGGAGCACCAAGGCTCAAGACGAAGAATTAGTCAAAATCATTAATGAAACTGTACCCAGTCTAACCATACTGGATACGCCTCTGGTTTCGATGGAAGGAATCCGGCAATTGATGGGACTTCGCGAGGCGCTGGATACACCTATCATGATGTTAAGCACCCAGGGCGCCAAGGCAGACACCGTGAGAACTTTGAGCGTAGGAATGTATAGTCATACCTTAATAAAACCCCTGACCTTTGAACAGTTACTCAGCCAGATCAATACTCTTCTGAATAAAAACTAACCGGAATGGCTGTTTAAAATCCGGCTTTAAGATCACTGGGCAATGACCATGATCTAAAAGCCCTTTTTCTTTGGGCGATTACTTTTGGCAAAATGGGCTATAATCATCACAGGAAATAGTACTTGTGGTAATTGCAGGGAAATTCTTGCGAACTTAGAATTGAAGAAATTCCAATTAGTACCTGGAGAAACAGCGAAGTATGGCTGAAAATAATACAAAGAGAGTCGCTCTAAAAGCGGGTCCTCACACCAAGACCAGGACGGGCAAAGGTCTCAGCATAAGGGCAAAAATGGTGAGCGGG
>CAITCX010000139.1 GCA_903890885.1 uncultured Dehalococcoidia bacterium | reverse complement strand
GTTATGTCAACTACATGGACTAACAAGGCAGCGTCCGATAATTCTTCCAAAGTAGCTCTGAAGGCAGCCACCAGTGTTGTGGGTAATTTTCTGATAAACCCGACTGTATCTGTCAATAATACCAGCTTATTTTCTGGCAGCATTAGCCTACGAGTGGTAGGATCGAGCGTGCTAAAAAGCTCGTTTTTGGCCAATACATTCGCCTTGCTTAAAGCGTTCAACAAGGTACTTTTTCCGCTATTGGTATAACCCACCAGTGCTATGGTGGGAATGCCACTGCTGCGCCGGTTTTGCCGGTACAACTCACGCTGATGACTTATTTCCTCGATCTGCTTTTTAAGGCGGGTGATTTTTTGGCGCATAATGCGTTTATCAGTTTCAAGTTGCGACTCACCGGGACCGCGTGTACCGATACCCGCACCCAGTCTTTCAAGGTGGCGCCATTTACCCACCAGACGCGGCAAATTATACTCGTACTGAGCTAGCTCAACCTGCAACTTGCCTTCACGGGTATGCGCCCGGCGGGCAAAAATATCCAGAATCAGGCCTATCCTGTCGACAACTTTGGTCTCCAGATGGTCTTCCATGGCTTGTTGCTGTTGTGGCGAAAGCTCGTCATCTACAATTACGCTATCGTAGTTCAACTGCTCTTTTAACCGCAGGAGTTCTTCCAGTTTACCTTTGCCAATATAATGCTGCCTCGAAGGCGCATCCAGCTTCTGGACAATAGTACCCACCACTTCTGCCCCTGCCGAAAGAGCCAGAGAAGCCAGTTCTTCAAGTGACTCCTGGGTAGACCATGCCTTGTTGGATTTGGTGCTGTCAACCGCCACCAAAACCACCCTTTCCGCTGTTTTTGCAGTAATTATGTAAGTTCCTTTAGGAATAGCATATCTCCGTTATGTTAATTCTTATTAAACTTTCTGGTTCTTCCACTGGGCGAATTTGGCCAGGCCTTTATCCAGCATCTGGTCGTTGATGGTCAACGATATGCGGAAAAAGCCTTCTCCATGGGGCCCGTAGCCGTTGCCAGGAGTTACCACCACGCCCACCTGTTCCAACAGGTTCTCGGCAAACTCAGCCGATTTGTAACCCTGCGGGCAATGCGCCCATATATACAGGCTTGCCTTAGGAATATTGGTTTGGATACCCAGAGCATTGAGGGTTTTAACAACTTTATCGCGGCGACCTTGATAAATCTGATTATGTTCTTTCACACAATCCTGTGATTCGCTGAGAGCCTTTATGGCCATATGCTGAATAGCCTGAGGAACACCTGAATCTATATTGGATTTAATCCTTCTAAGAGCATCGATCACCGACTGGTTTCCCACTGCCATACCTATACGCCAACCGGTCATGTTATAACTTTTAGAAAGAGAATGAAACTCAATTGCTACATCCATCGCACCTTTAGCCTGCATAAAGCTCACTGGTTTATATCCGTCATAAGCTACCTCGGTGTAAGGACCGTCATGACAAATGATCAGTTCGTGTTTCTTGGCGAAATCTACGACATAGTTGAAATAGTCCAGTCCAGCTACTGCCCCGGTTGGATTATTAGGATAGTTCAGCCAGAGTACCTTTGATCGTTTTAGAATGTCGGCAGGAATAGAATCCAGTTCAGGCAAAAATCGATTATTTTCATTCAAGGGCAGATAGTAAGGCTCTCCGCTGCTGAGCATGGTACCTATTGCGTAAACCGGATAACCAGGATCAGGAACCAGGGCTACGTCGCCAGCATCTATCAGACACAAGGAAATATGAGCTATGCCCTCCTTGGCCCCTATCAAGGAAACTACTTCTTTCTCCGAATCCAGTTTTACACCAAAACGACGACTATACCAATCAGCTACGGCTTTACGGAATTCCGGTAGACCTTCAGACTCGGGATAACGGTGATTAGCAGGGTCGTGAGAGGCTCTCACCAGTTCGTCAATAACGTGGGCCGGAGTTGGAATATCAGGATCCCCTATCCCGAAGCTGATAACCTCTTCTCCCCTGGCTTTACGGGCAGCTATTTTTTTACTGATCTGCACAAAAAGATAGGGAAGCAAATTTTCAACGCGTTTAGAGAACTTCATTCTTTTCACCTTAATTAATTATTTATTTTTTCACTATCAGGTTTATCGGTTATTCAAGTTTAGAGTCCAGATTTTCTGCGAACATATATTTTAATCAGGACAATTTAATATAATATCATACCTTAGGTTTACGATCATCTTCATTATAAACGGAAAATTCGAGTTTCAACCCTAAACTACATTAATATATATTCTTTGACAAATGTAAGATAGCAATGTACATTGATCATAGTTAAATAACGTTTAATTGTTACTGAAAGTTTTAAAAAAGCAAAATAGAAACATTGCGAAATAAGGACTAGCGAGGCCAAAACGAAAGATGGAAAAAACAGAACTAATCAGGGAAGTTCTAGCTCTTCAAGGCCAGGTCGATCACGTGGTCAGACATTTTTCTGCTGAACCCTGGATAGACTTGAAGATGACGATCGCTCAGTTAAAAAGTATGTTTTTTATTTCTGCCAGAGGTAAAACTAATTTCAAGAAATTGGCCGATGCTTTGGGGGTCACTCCTCCCAACATCACGGGAATTATCGATCGACTGGTTAAGCAGGGATTAGTTAGCCGAACTGAAAATACCGAAGACCGGCGTGTAATGCTCCTGCAGATGACAGCGAAAGGTCAAGAGCTTATTCATCGTCTACATGAGAATAGGTTTCAGAATATGCATAGTATAGTAAATAGTATGGATGAAGACGAACTCAATGCTTTGATGAAAGGGCTTAACGGTGTGCTCAAAGCGGCTGAAGCCTTGCGTGAAGAAGAGCCTGAAAGCAAAAGATAGAGTTATATTGGTTTCGAACGGAAAAGTTGTTGGTTTCTAGAAGCGTTACCCACGAAATAGCCTATAATGGTAATCAGGAAAGCCGTTTCTTTCCAGTTTAATTACTTGAAAGGAGGGATAAATTATGGCAGAAGAAACAAAGCCGTTCGTTGTAACTATTAGCCGCCAGTTAGGAAGCGGCGGGGGTTTCATAGGAGAACGCCTTTCGGCAAGACTAAAAGCCATATATCTGGACCGGGAAATATTACGCCATGCTGCTGAAAAACTCAAGGTCACTGAAGAAGAGTTGGAAACATTGGACGAAAAAAACACGCCTTTCTGGGAATCCATTCTGCTTTCATCGAATTATGTAACACCCACTTTGTATACACCTCCTGTGACTATGGGTGTTTTCCCTATGGACCAGGATTTATTCAGAGTGGAGAAAGAGATAATTACTCGCGTTGCTGAGAAAAATACAGCAATAATTGTTGGGAGGGGAGGTTCCTATATTTTACGTGCGCATCCAAGGCATGCCAGTTTATATCTACATGCCGATATTTCTGTCCGCTGCGAGAGAATACAGGCAATATATAAATTGCCGGTAGCAAAGGCCTTGAAGATGCTCCAGGAAAATGATAAAACCAGATCCCGCTACTTGCATCACGTCACAGGCGTCGATTGGTCAGACGCCAGACAATATAACCTCTGTATAGACACCGGGATGCTGGAATTGCCAAAAGTTGAGAATTTAGTAATAGATTACTTGCAGGCCAGGTTTGGACCACTTGAATTGACTTCTATTCCAAATATAGAGACTCCAGACAAACGGTAATCTGATTCAGGAGTCGGTCAGAGCAATCAACAGTCATCACTTTCTAATTCAGGTGATGACTGTGTTATTAGCAGGGGAAAGGAAATGACTATCGAATTTCGCCGTGAGGGCAAAGTAGGTATATACACAATTAACAACCCGTCCACAATGAATGCACTAGACAACTGCACTCTTAATGACATACAGGAACATCTGATAGATTTCAATAAGGACCCTGATTTATGGGTGGGAATCATTACCGGCAAGGGAGAAAAAGCGTTTTGCAGTGGATTCGATATAGGTGAATTCTCAAAAACCCGTTGCTCTGCTGATCAACCGACCGGCATAGCTAATCCAATGCGCGAACTGGAAATCAGCAAACCTTTAATAGCTGCGGTAAACGGGGCAGCTTTGGGGGGTGGACTGGAGTTAATGTTAATTTGCGATTTGAGTATAGCCTCGGACAAAGCTGTGTTTGGATTTCCCGAGGTAAAAATAGGGTTGATTCCTGGCTGGTCCGGTACTCAACTGCTATCCCGGCAAGTCACCTTGTGCCAGGCTGCTGAATTACTTTTTACCGGCGAGAATATCGACACGCAAACAGCTTTGCGTTTTGGGTTGATTAACCGAATCGTCCCACAAGAGCAAGTGCTTCAGTCCGCGATATTTCTAGCCGAATCAATTTGCCGATCTGCACCGTTAGCCGTTCAAGCAGCTAAGGAGGCTTTGTTAAAAGGAAGACAAGTATCTTTTAAAGAAGGGCTACAAATTGAAGATGCTTTAAATATATATCTGAAAACCACAGGAGACTTCAAAGAAGGTATTGAATCCTTCCAGGCAAAACGCCAACCCCGTTTCAAAGGCAATTGACAGACTTTTTAAAGTTATTTACCGGTATTTTGGTACTTTATATTTTAACGTATGCGATAGGCGTCTAGTTATTTGGCATCCCCAAAATAAAAAGGTTAAAATAGAATTTTGAAACAGAAAAAAAAAGTCATCAGGATATAAATTAAGGAGGGTCTTTCATGAGAGAAGCTGTAATCGTAAGTGCTGCCAGAACTGCCATTGGTAACTATGGCGGAGCACTTCAGGACGTCCCAGCAACCCAGTTACAGGCCATTGCTATCAAAGGCGCCTTAAAAAAGGTAGGGGTCAGACCTGGTCGCAACCCGGAATTGGACAGCATGGCTCCAAAAGCTTTCCAGGGTCAGGGTGAGATAGACCTGGAAAAGAAGTACAACGACTGGGATAAATCACTCAAAGAAATCAATATAGATGAAGTCATCATCGGTAACGTACTGCAAGCCGGTCAGGGCCAGAACCCCGGCAGACAAGCTCAAATCTACTCCGGCATTCCCAAAGAGGTCAATTCTTATACCGTCAATAAAGTCTGCGCTTCTTCATTGAAAGCTGTTGCCCTGGCCGCTCAGGGCATCCGGGCGGGGGATGCGGATGTTATGATCGCTGGCGGTATGGAGAACATGAGCCAAGCGCCCTTTTATCTGCCCAAAGCCAGATGGGGTTACCGTATGGGCATGCCGAATGCCGAAATTACCGATGCTATGGTAAATGACGGTCTGTGGGAATTATTTTATGGATACCACATGGGTATGACAGCCGAGAATATAGCGGTCAAATATAATATCAGCCGCCTGGAACAGGATACCTTTTCAGCTGAGAGCAACGCCCGCGCCATTGCTGCTTCTAAAGATGGTTCTTTTAAAAGCGAAATCGTGCCGGTGGAGTTGAAAGTCAAGAAAGAGGTCAAGATCTTCGACGTAGATGAACATCCCAGAGAGAGCACTGCTGAATCCCTCGGCAAACTGGGTACGGTCTTCAAGAAAGACGGCACAGTTACCGCCGGCAACGCCTCGGCCCTAACGGATGCTGCAGCAGCCCTCCTGATCATGTCTGAGGAATCAGCAAAGAAATACGGCCTCAAACCTTTGGCCTATATCAAATCCTATGCCTCTGGTGGTATTGATCCTGCATATATGGGCATGGGTGTGGTGCCTGCAGCGAATAAAGCTCTTAAACTAGCTGGATTAAGCCTGAAAGATATAAACCTTTTCGAGCTGAACGAAGCCTTCGCATCCCAGGTGCTCGGGTGTATAAAGGAAATGGGCATAGACACCAAAATATGCAACGTGCACGGCGGCGGAATCTCCTTAGGTCATCCCATTGGTTGCACCGGAGCCAGAATCATAGTCACACTGGTCAATGAAATGCAGAAACGCCAGAGCAAATATGGCATGGCAGCACTCTGTATAGGCGGTGGCCAGGGTATGTCCGTTATCCTGGAAAGAAAATAATTCCAAATTTTTCATGTTAAAAAGGGCGAGGCTAAAAACCTCGCCCTTTTCTTAGGGTTTAATAATTACTTTCGCAATCTTTATATAGACCGCCTTAGCTCAAATACCACCGGGTTCTGCGGATCCGGGCAAGCAACAGTGGTCTTGTTTTTGTCATGCTCCCAGGGAAAAGAGCCGCCATACTGCAATACTTCTGCAAAAGGAAAAAGTGAATAGAAAGCCCACGAACAAATGTGAGGAGAAGTTTGTTGTCCGATGGTGAATTTGTCACCGACCTTGTGCCCGGCTGAACAAGTCCCTTTTTGAGATATTACTTCAACCACTATATCAGACATTTTATCCTCCACAGCAAAGAATAAGAAAGCGGAACGATTAGCTTAGAACGCTGCGGCGGCCGCCATATCGCTCAATATCATAAAGAGTGTTAACGTCTACACGGCGAACCTTGCCGATGATATCCGCAAGAGGAGCAGTGGTGATACGGCCTTCGCGGTAGCAAACCATCTTGCCATAGTCCTGTTTAACAGCCAACTCAATAGAGGCGATACCAAAATGACGCCCCATACGTCGGTCATGAGCAGAAGGCGAACCGCCCCTCTGCAAATGACTAAGGACTATGCTGCGGGTTTCCAGACCGGTCATACGCATTATTTCTTCGGCTACATAAGCGCCTATACCACCCAGATCTTTATGTCCAAAGGCATCCACACCAACATTCTGTACTATCTCAGTACCGCCGATGGGCTTAGCACCCTCGGCTACGAGTAATATCTCATAACGGGCGCCTTTTTTCTTACCTTCGAGCAACAATTGATTAACCTTATCGAAGGAAAAATCATATTCTGGAATTAATGTAATATAAGCTCCGCAGGCTTCCCCACCCTCCAGGGCCAGCCATCCGGCCGTACGTCCCATGGTCTCTACCACAAAAATGCGTTTATGAGAACCGGCAGTAGT
>CAITCX010000138.1 GCA_903890885.1 uncultured Dehalococcoidia bacterium | reverse complement strand
GTTTTACGCCCAGATCAACCATATTTTTGGCCAGTTGGATGGCGCTTATTGAAGTACCCTGCAGCCAACCACGGGTGGCCACCTGACCGTCCCGGGCGTCAATACTGATGACCACTGAGTCGGGATATTTGGCACAAGCGGCCTGTACAAGAGCGGGATCTTCTACGGCAACGGTGCCCAGTATAATGCGTTCTACTCCGGCTTTCAAGACGCGGGTGATGGTTTCCAGAGTACGAATACCCCCACCCAACTGAGTCGGCACCAGAAGAGCGTTAGCAATATTCTCAACTACCTGAAAGTTAACCACTTCACCAACGGCCGCGCCATCCAGATCAACCATGTGGATACGTTGAGCACCCAAAGCCTGCCAGCGCATGGCGACTTCCAGCGGATCATCGCTATACACGGTTTCCTGAGCGTAGTCACCCTGAAAAAGGCGTACGCACTTTCCGTCGCGCAGATCGATTGCAGGAATAATATCTATAGCTTTCATCTCCCAGTGTGGTATTTTGGTGATTGTTATTATAACATTATGATCAGAACCACTACAATCGAAATAGTGATCGAAAAGGCTTCAAAGGAATAAAAATGACAGAGAATATAAGCCGCCGTGATCTAACAACGGAACCTGCCGATAAAGGCCTGGTGCAAGTTTTTACCGGCGAAGGCAAAGGCAAAACTTCCGCCGCAATGGGGACCATAATGCGGGCACTGGGGCACGATCTGAGGGTATCCGTGATCTTTTTCTTAAAGGGCGAATACGCTTACGGTGAGCGCAAAATACTGGCAAGGCTGGCGGGTGTAACCATTAAAAGTTTTGGTGGAGAAGATTTTGTTTTTCCTGAAAGGGTTAAACCCGAGCAGAAAGCACTGGCCGCGCAGGCGCTGGCGGCTGCCAGGACGGACATGCTGAGCGGCAATTTCGATCTGGTAGTACTGGATGAAATAAATGTGGCCTGCGCCTTTAAACTGGTCCCGGTGGAAGAGGTCTTACAGTTAATTGAGGAAAAACCGGAGAAAGTGGAACTGATATTAACCGGCCGCAAGGCCGATGCCCGGCTGGTGCAGGCTGCCGACCTGGTGACCGAGATGATAAAAATCAAACACCCTTATGACGCAGGCCAACCTGCCAGACCGGGGTTCGATTATTAAAAAAAGGACTACTATGCAGAAATTACTGATCGCTACTAACAATGCTGGCAAAGTGCGCGAGTTTCAGGAGCTGTTAAAAGGGCTGCCCTATACTCTGGTCACTCCCAAAGAAAGCGGAATTAAGTTAGAGGTCGAGGAAACGGGCATAACCTACCAGGAAAACGCCCGCATCAAAGCTGCCGCTTTTGTAAAAGCCTCAGGATTATTGACGTTGGCTGACGATTCCGGCCTTGAAGTAGATGCGCTGAATGGCGAACCGGGCATCCGGTCGTCCCGCTATGCCGGTGAGGGCGCCGGAGATAAAGAGCGAGTGGATTTCCTGCTGAACAAGCTCAAGAATGTGCCGGAGAAGCTGCGCAAGGGTCGTTTCCGCTGCGTGATCGCGCTGGCGCGTCCTGATGGGCGGATAGATTTCTGTGAAGGAGTGTGCGAAGGACGCATCAACTTTACGCCCAGGGGATCAGAGGGTTTTGGCTACGACCCTATTTTTTATTTTACTGAGTTGAACCAGACCATGGCTGAATTACCCTCTGAGGTGAAAAATCAGATCAGCCACCGTGCCCGTGCCGCCGCTAAAGCCCGCTTGCTTCTGCAGGATTGGGCATCCAGATGATATAATTAATCCAGTACAGCCTCATTAACAAAGGGAAGTGTTATGACCGGTATTTCAGATTCATTTCTGCGTCCCATTAACTACCTGCGGGTATCGGTAACCGACCGCTGCAACCTGCGCTGCGTCTACTGCATGCCTGAAGAAGGAGTGCCCTGGATGGCGCGCAGCAATATCCTGACCTACGAAGAGTTGAGTTCAATTATCCGTGCCTCGGTGGAGCTAGGGATATCCAAAATCCGCATCACAGGCGGTGAACCCCTGGTCAGGACGGGAATAGCTGACTTTATTAAAATGATCGATCAGATTCCCGGAGTTGAGGAAATCGCCATGACCACCAACGGCATTTTATTGTCCAGGTATGCCGCCGATATCAAAAAGGCCGGGCTGCGACGTGTCAATGTAAGCATGGACACTCTGAAACCGGAGAAATTCAAGAAGATTTGCCGGGGTGTGGACAGCGGAGGGGACATTGCCAGAGTAATCGAAGGCATCCAGGCTGCCAGAGAAGCCGGGCTTAATCCGGTCAAGATCAATATGGTAGTGATGGCGGGGATCAACGATGATGAAATCCTGGACTTTGCCAGCAAGACACTGGATGAAGAATGGCACGTGCGCTTCATAGAACTGATGCCATTTACCGGTCACGACGGCAGTACGCCCACAGGGCTTACCACCCGTGAATTGAAGCAGCGCATCGATCCCCTGGGACATATGGTGCCTTTTAAACACCAGTGGGGCAACGGCCCAGCTAAATATTATAAATTACCGGGAGCCAGGGGGACCATCGGCTTTATTTCCGCTCTCAGCGAGCATTTTTGTTTTAACTGCAACCGCATTCGCCTGACCGCCGATGGTAAACTGCGGCCCTGCCTGATGTCTGAAAATATGATCGATTTAAGGGAACCTTTACGCGGCGGGATGGCGGCGGAGCAACTGAAGGAACTGATTCAGAAAGCGGTAAGCGCAAAACCGAAAGGGCATCTCCTGGGCGAGGGGCATAAGCCGAATGACAGACCTTTCTGTCAGGTAGGCGGATAGTATAGCTATGGGCTATTAGATTTGAGAAAACAGAAGGTGAGAACGATGGCGATGAAGTTGAGCCATACCGATGAAAAGGGCAGGCCGCGCATGGTAGATGTTTCTGAGAAGGCCGACACGCTGCGGGAAGCAGTGGCAAAGGGCGAGGTCCGGATGAAGGCAGAAACCCTGGCCATGATAAAGGAAGGGGGGACCTCTAAGGGAGATGTCCTCAGCGTAGCCCAACTGGCCGGCATTATGGCTGCCAAGCAGACTCCGCATCTTATACCCCTCTGTCATCCCCTGCTGCTCAGCGAAATCAAGGTCGATCTGGAAATAAACGAAAAAGGCAAAGCAGTGCTGATCACCGCCACAGTCAAGAATACGGGCAAGACGGGGGTGGAAATGGAAGCTTTGACGTCCGTCAGCGTGGCTGCTTTGACCATCTACGATATGTGCAAAGCAGTGGACCGCTCCATGCGGATCGAGTCCGTGCGCCTGGTTAAAAAGTCAGGAGGCAAGAGCGGAACAATCGTACTTGAGTAAGGGTAGAATTAAGAGTATAAACTTAAAATTATCCTGTAAACCTCTTGAGTAATGCAGCGGTTTAGTATATAATCACGCTACAAAAGAATTTTCAGCTTCATAAGTATAGATAATTGGGGGTGTAATGTGAAACTTTCCTGCCTTCAAGAGAATTTGAACTGGGGACTTGGGATTGTAGGCCGGGCCGTGGCTTCCCGCACCACCTTACCCATCACCAATAATATTTTATTGGAGACCGATCAATCCAGATTGAAACTAATCGCCACCAATCTGGAAATGGCGATAAGCTGCTGGATTGGTGCAAAAATAGAAGAAGAGGGCACTATTACAGTGCCAGCCAAGCTGCTGACGGAGTTTATTAACTCCTTGCCCAAAGATAAAGTGGATATCACTATGGCGCCCAAGACCAAGACAATTTCGGTGCACTGTGCCCGCTACGAGGCCCGTATAAGCGGCATGGATGCCAAGGATTTTCCACCAATACCTTCTGTCGACCAAAGCATTAGTACCAGCATCGACGTAGAGGCGCTGCGCCAGGCTATCACGCAGGTGGTATTCGCCGCCGCTTCCGAAGAATCCAGACCAGTCCTGACGGGCATTGACGCCAAATTTGACGGCAGCATACTGACACTGGCGGCAGCAGACGGCTTCAGGCTGGCAGTCTATAAAGTAACTCTGATCAAGCCCGTCAGCCAGAAGATCGAGGTAATTATTCCCGCAAAAACTCTGGCTGAATTGAATCGATTGATGAGTGACCAGGAAGATCCGGTAGAGGTCACTGTTAACCCTAACAAGAGTCAGATTCTGTTTAAAATGAAGAACATCGAATTAGTATCACAATTGATCCAGGGGGCCTTCCCGCAATATGAGCAGCTTATTCCCACCAGTACAGGAACCAAGGCTACGGTTGATGCAACGGAGTTCTTAAGAGCCACGCGCACGGCCGCGATATTCGCCCGAGACGGCACAGGCATCGTGCGCCTGATCATTGCTCCAGGTGGGGAGTTAACCCCCGGCAAGATGACTATCTCTGCCAGATCTGAAGAAATAGGTGACGACCAGGGAGAAATAGACGCCACCGTGCAGGGCAACGAGGCCAAGATCGCTTTCAACGGCAAATATCTGGTGGAAGTCCTGAGTGTCTTGAAAGAAGAGCGGGTCATGCTCGAGACCTCCAGTCCAAGCAGCCCCGGCGTGATCAAACCTGTCGGCTCGGACAACTATGTCCATGTAGTCATGCCGATGTTCGTACAGTGGTGAGTAGGCTCAATTGAAGCTAAGTTAAGTTCAGAGGGTATCGTCTTTAAGGGGATGATACCCTCTATGTCTATGTCATCCAGCTTAGCGGTGACTTTAATTGCCAGCATGTCCAGGATATCTCTCTTCTCCTCGTAAGAAGCTAAATCCAGTTGGCCCTTCAATGTTTTACAAAATTCAGCCAGCTTAATCTCGGCTTTTTTCAATGCGGCTATTTTTTCTTTGGTTTTGACTAGAGTGTCCAGTTTTGACCTATCGGATTCCATTTCCTTTTTTAGGCTGTTTATTTCATCCAGTACGGAGTTCTGGTTTATCTCCTGGTACCGGAATAATTGAACCAACCTCTTCTCCTGGGCGTCATACCCGTTGATTTGTTTTTTGATTTTCTGAATCTCTTTTTCAAATGAGAACTCTTGAATAAAATTCTTTTCCTCGGATTTAAGTTCCTCTTTAATGGCCGCTAAAACCAATTCTGGGTGAAGTAAAACTTTCCCCAAACTATTGAAAACCTTCTCCTCCAAATAATCAGCCCGAATATACCTGGCGTTGCAGGCTTTTACTCTGGTTGCCGTTGGATAGGTCGCCCGGCAATGGTAATAACGAAACCGGTGATTCATGAAACTACCTACTAACGGAGTGCCGCAGTAGCCGCAAACAACATGTCCTTTTAAAATGTAATCATGTTTGGCTTTGGCTTTGTTTAACTCGCCATTCCGTTGGCGAATAGCCTGGACACGTTCGAATAATTCCTTGCTGATAATAGGCGGCGTCACATCAGGCAATAAAATCCATTCACTCTTAGGCTGTCTGACCAATTTTGTTTTTCGGCTTCCGTGAGTCTGGCCGTAATAGGTCATGCCGATATAGCTGGAATTTCCTGTCATATTGTAAATGGTCCGGGGAGACCATTTGCTACCCGTCTTGGTCGGTATCTGCAAGTCATTTAACTTTCGAGCTGTGTTGAAATAACCCTCATTGTTCGCCACCGACTCAAAAATTCTTTGCACTATCTTGGTTTCCAGTTCTAACGGAATTCGCTGTTTATTCTCCTTATCCCATTTATACCCATACAACCCCATGCCTGTTCCGGTTGGCATCTTACCTTTTTGGAGGAATGCTTTCTTGCCCCTCATAGTCCGTTCTCGTATTTTCTCAGCTTCCAATTGAGCAAATGTCCCTCTAAGATAAGTTATCGCTTCCCCCAACGGGGTCTTATCTATATCTTCGGTAACTGATTCGAGTGATACGTTATTTTTATCCAATTCTTCACGGAGGATGACGCCGTGTGTAGCATTGCGTGAAAGACGGTCCAGGCAGTAGATGACAAGAACATTAATGCCTCCAACCGCGATAAGGTCTCTTAATTCATTCAACTTCAGTCTATCTAAGGTCAGCCCGGAATATGCTTCACTAAATGACACAGCGACCTCATAGCCCTTTTTCTGGCAATAATCCTGACAGGCAGCCAGTTGTGTCTGGAGACTAGTACCTTCCTTTTCTTGATCTTCGGTACTGACTCGGCAATAGATTGCGGCGCGCCTCATATTTGTTTCACCTTCTTATCCTCAATCATCATGTTAATACCTTTTCCTATTTGACTACCGATAAGATACGCTCCTACTAGTAGCATGATTATCCCGACCCAAAGCCATTGCGGTTGGATAAGACTTAACCCAGTACTAACCAGACCTATGCCAGCAGCAGCATATTCTACTTCCATTCCATTAGCCCTGGCGACTAACCATTTCCATAGGGGAGAAGATAGTTTGTCATGAAATAGTAGGATTAGGGATGATAAAAAAAGCACCCCTACTGAAGCTATTGTGACATAAAAAAGAATAATATTGGCTTGAATCAAAACAGGCAAAGTCCCTAGAAGTGCCGCAGCAAGTGCCGCAAGAGTTCCAGCTTTTTTTCTTATATCATTTTGATCACTTTTCTGCTGGCTCTTTTCTTTAGGTTTATTAAACGGAAATTTGAACTTTTCTTTTATACTTGGTGCCAAAATTTTTCGGGTTTGAATCTCGATATCGGAAACTAATTTATCCAATCTTGGGGTAATGGTGTCATCTTCAGGTCTCATCTTCCAAATTATTTTTTCATATGTTCGTATATTTTCTTGGTTGCTTTTGCGTTTATCTTCATCAACAAATACACCATAAGCCTGGTCTCTCCAATAATATGTTATGGTATCGGCAGCTGATAGTATTTCTACTATTACAGCCTGAAGTTCATCGAATGGTTTAATAGTGTCACGGCCAAATCTTGCCATGTACCGGTAACGCATAGAATATATTTTGTTGAATAAGTCACTGCGCTTAATATACCTTTCACGAGTCACGAATGCTTTATCATAGACTTCTTTATCTATAGGATCC
>CAITCX010000137.1 GCA_903890885.1 uncultured Dehalococcoidia bacterium | reverse complement strand
CGCCGTTTGGCAGATGCTAAAGGCATTGATATACGGGTCTACAGCGTAATCTATGCGTTAATTGATGACGTCGAGAAAGCCCTTAAAGGTATGCTGGAACCTGTCATCATAGAGGTTATCGAAGGCCGGGCGGATGTACGTCAGATCTTCTCCGGCGGCAAAGGTCTTAAGGTCGCTGGCTGTATGGTTTCTGAAGGTAAGATCAGTCGCAGCCTCCCTGTTCGTGTGATCCGTAAGGGTAAAGTGATTACTGAAGCATCCATCACCAGTTTGCGCCGATTTAAAGATGACGTTAGAGATGTTGCCACCGGATTTGAATGCGGTATTGGGCTGAAAGATTTCAATGAAATGCAAACCGGTGATATTCTGGAATCCTACTCCAAACAAAAATCTAGTTAGCTTTGCATTCAATTCTCCTTTAATTGCCTTCTTAAACTTCAGTATTCGACTTTTTGAATCTAGAATTTAATAAGGAAAGAAATGCCACAGACTCACCGGATAGAAAAAGTGAATCAACTTATTCGCCAGGAATTGAGCGATCTTCTACTTAGGGAAAGCAAAGATCCCCGCTTGAACGGATATATTTCCATAAACTCCGTGACCACTACACCGGATTTGCGTTATGCCAAGATTCTCGTCAGTTGTGTTTGCGATGAGAGTCGGCAAAAGGATATTCTGGCCGCACTCGCTCATTCAGCCGGTTTTTTCCGCAGCGAAATGGCCAGGCATTTTTCCATGCGGCGTGTCCCTGAATTGAGCTTTGCCTGGGACATATCAATAGAACGGGGAGCTACTCTTTTGGCCTATATGGATAATGTGCTTGGCGAGAAAGGACCTGAAAAAGACCCGAAATAGTATATTATTATGGATGGCATCCTCAACATCAACAAACCTCAAGATCTGACCTCTTTTGATATCGTGGCGCGCGTAAAGAGGATTACAGGAGAGCGCCATACCGGCCACGCCGGTACATTGGATCCATTGGCTACTGGAGTTCTGCCCATCTGCTTAGGCAAGGCCACTCGAGTTATCGAATACCTTTTCAATGAAACCAAGACTTATCGGGCTGAAATTAAATTAGGGGTTGCTACCGATAGTTATGATTCTACTGGTAAAGTCATCAAGACCGCAGATTCCTCCAATGTCACCAGAGAAAATTTAGAAGCTGTCCTGGCGGCTTTCCGGGGATCTATCATGCAAACTCCCCCTATGTTCAGTGCTGTCAAACGTCAGGGTGTTCCCCTCTATAAACTGGCGCGCAGTGGTATTGAAGTAGAAAGGAAAAGTCGGCCGGCACAGATTGATAAACTGATCATCATCAACTGGCAGTCGCCATTTTTCAGCGTAGAGGTGGTGTGTGGTAAAGGCACTTATATTCGTTCGCTGGCACAGGACATCGGGCAGGCCCTGGGCTGTGGGGCTGTCATGAACAATCTGGTGCGCACGAGGGTGGGGCCTTTTGGTTTGGAAGAGGCCATCACTCTGGAACAGTTAGAGCAGATGGTTGGTAGTGGTTATTCCGATCGTTATCTGTATCCGCCGGATTACGCTTTACAATCGTTTGATGCCATGGTGGTAAATCATGAGCAACAGTGCCTTCTGGCACACGGTTCCCCTATTATTCTGGAAGCTAACTCATCGGAGATCAAACCGGGGGCCTTCGGCCGGGTTTATAACCAGGAAGGGGTATTTGTAGGGATGGTGGAATACGATGCCGCCAACCAGCGCTGGCAACCCCACAAGGTCTTCCTTCAAAGT
>CAITCX010000136.1 GCA_903890885.1 uncultured Dehalococcoidia bacterium | reverse complement strand
TCTTTAATGGCCTGATTGGTAAAAACCAAGCGCCAACTCACCAACCGATCTCCTCATCGCATTTCTCAATCGGGGTCTTGAGCCCCTTTTTAATGGATTGCCGCATTCCTGGGATTGAGGTGAGATAGAGAGTTTCTTCAATTGCTCTCCAGTCCTCTTCAGACAGGAGGATCGCAGAATTTCTTTTTCCTACAATCTGAACTGGTTTATGGGAATTTTTAACCTCATCAACTAGATTATAAAGTCGCTTCCTGGCCTCGGATGCCGATAATATTATCATCTCTCTAAATTCCTCCCCGTACCATATATCGTACCATACCCGGATCTTTTTGGTAAGCGACTGAATTTAAGCCTGAAGGTTCGCGATCAGGCAAATGCCAAATAAAAACTTGCCCCCTCCTAATAGAAAGAAGGTGTTAATAATGTCCCCGGTTTAAAGTGTTAACAATGTGCAAGTTTGCACTAGTGAGGGTGACCAAATTCCAATTATGCCCCCTCACCTTGAATTCCTCTCGGCACCCTAAAGGGTACCCGCTATCCTGATCGCAGCGGCGAGTCAAGGTAAGGGAGAGAAAAATGGAAAGAGAGGGAATTCTCCAGAATGCCAAAATACATAATAATTTACAATTTAATCGCATTTTAGACCTCTGGGACACTAAATGTTTTAAGTCAGCAATACTAAAATTTTTACCTACCAAAATTCCTCAAAAGAATATCGCAGTAAAAGAAAGCAACAACCACTGCTGTATAAGGGCTATCGCTCCAAGATAAAATTAATAATCATCGTAAACAAATAAAACTACGTATGGTATAATTCAGGTGGAAAACAGGGCTCAGGGGGTAGCGTAAATGACATCAAAGGCCAGGACAATAAAAGTTGCGGTTGTAATCAAACCAGGTGAAGATGGTTATTATATTGCGGAGATTCCTTCTTTACCCGGGTGTATTTCGCAAGGCAAAACCAAAGAAGAAGCGCTGGCCAATATTAAAGAAGCTGCTCAGCTTTGTCTGGACTGTCAAAAAGAGGAAGGATGGATTATTCCGGGTGAATGTTCAGTTGAAAATGTTGAAGTTAGATTGAAATGACAGCTTTACCTTTAATCTCAGGTAGCCAGTGCATCCTGGCATTGCAACGCTTAGGATATGAAATAACCCGGACTCGAGGCAGCCATGTTAGACTAAATTGCCCTGGCAGAAGTCCAGTTACAGTTCCAAAGCACTCAGAGCTAGATAGAGGAACCTTATCCAGTATTATACGCACCGCCAATATTACCATCGAGCAATTCAATAACTTACTTAAGAAATAATATCGCAGCAAAAGAAGGCAACAACCCCTGCTGTTGAAGGGCTATCGGCCCATGATGAAAGTATAATCCAGCTTGACGAATGTATAGCACAATGATAAGCTTTTTAGTATCATGGAAACAGAAAAAAATCCCCCAATTATAAGTAAAGACAAAAGTCGCCGCGTGGCAGCCAGTAACGACATAGAAGTTTCCACATACCTTGAAATAGCCGAGCATAAAACCGGACAAAAGTCGGTAACCGCCGGAGAACCAGCCGACGAACCCGAACGCGAAGCGATTGTTATAATAGACTTCGGTTCTCAATACAGCATGCTGATCGCCCGCAGAGTTCGCGAGCTGCAAGTCTACTGCGAACTGGTATCTCACGATACACCCTGGGAAAAAATCGCCTCCCTCAATCCAAAAGGTTTCATTCTTTCCGGCGGTCCATCCAGCGTTTACGAACAGGACGCGCCGCTGGCTCCTTCTTATGTGTACGAAAAACATCTGCCGGTGCTGGGCATTTGCTATGGTATGCAGAGCATCACCATGCAACTGGGAGGCACAGTAGCCGCAGGCACCCGAAAAGAGTACGGACATGCCGTATTGCACCTCAGCAACCTGGATTCCCCGCTTTTCGCCGGCCTGCCTGAGACCATGGCTGTGTGGATGAGCCACGGTGACAAGATAGAACAAATGCCTAACGGTTTCTCCTCACTGGCCTACACAGAAAACACCCCTGTGGCCGTAATGGGTAATGCTCAAAATATTTACGGGCTGCAATTCCATCCGGAAGTTGTACACACCCCCGAAGGTAAAAATATCCTGAAGAATTTTATTTTTATGATTTGCGGCTGCCGCGGCAACTGGACCATCGGTAATTTTATTGACGAAAGCGTCAACCGCATCCGTGAACGTGTAGGCGACGGGAAAGTGATCTGCGCACTGTCAGGAGGAGTAGATTCGTCGGTGGCAGCCACCCTGATACACCGCGCTATCGGAAATCAGTTGACGTGCATCTTCGTCGACCACGGAATGATGCGCAAGGAAGAGGTGGAGCGCACTCTGGTGACATTCAGGCAAAACCTGGGAATGAACATCATGCTCTCCAGTTCCGCCGCACGCTTTTTAAAAAGGTTACAGGGTGTAATCGACCCTGAAACAAAACGGAAGATAATTGGAGAAGAATTTATCCGGGTTTTTGAAGAAGAAGCCCGCCGAATAGGGAAGGTTGACTTTCTAGCCCAGGGCACGCTGTATCCAGATGTGATAGAAAGCGCCTCTTCAGGTAGCAAAGCCGCTGCCAAGATAAAGACCCATCACAACGTGGGAGGACTGCCAGCAGATATGCAGCTCCAATTGCTGGAACCCCTGCGTTCTCTCTTCAAGGACGAGGTACGCAAGGTGGGCAGCGAACTGGGACTGCCTGACGAAATGGTCTGGCGCCAACCCTTCCCAGGTCCCGGGTTGGCCATACGCATCATCGGTGAAGTCACCAAAGAGAAAGCCGACTTATTACGCGAAGCCGACTTTATCGTGATGCATGAAATCAAAGCGGCCGGTTTTTACCGCCAGGTCTGGCAGAGTTTTGCAGTGCTGACCGATGTAAAATCAGTAGGTGTGATGGGCGATTTCCGCACCTACGGGCATTTACTGGCGGTCAGAGCCGTCACCAGCGATGATGCCATGACGGCAGACTGGGCGCGCCTGCCCTATGATCTGCTGGCACGCATTTCTTCACGCATCGTTAATGAAGTCCCCGGGATAAACCGGGTAGTTTACGATATCACTTCCAAGCCGCCTTCCACCATAGAGTGGGAATAGGATTCGTTTTTCAGGGCATCCTGTCTCACCAAATGAGAGGGCGTGTTTATTTTTGACTGATTTAACCGGTGGAGGCAGTCCTTGAAAATCCTGGTAGTCGGCAACGGAGCCCGCGAACACAGCCTGGCCTGGAAGCTCGCACAGAGTCCCAAGGTAACTCAGCTATTTTGCGCCCCCGGTAATGCCGGAACTGCCCTCCTGTGCACCAATCTCAATATTAAAGCTACCGACATCACTGCCCTGGCGGCCGCGGTCAAAGCAAATGGCATAGAACTGGTGGTGGTTGGACCAGAAGGCCCGCTGGCGGAGGGTATAGTCGACTATTTCAGGACAACCGGTATTGCCGTCTTCGGTCCCACTCAAGCCGCCGCCCAGATTGAAGCCAGCAAGGCCTTTTCCAAGGCCCTGTTTCAGAAATATAACATTCCCTGCGCTCAGAGCCGCACTTTCAGCGACCTGGACGAGGCCATAGTTTATGTCAAGCAACGAGGCGCCCCGCTGGTTATCAAGGCAGACGGTCTG
>CAITCX010000135.1 GCA_903890885.1 uncultured Dehalococcoidia bacterium | reverse complement strand
GCAGCGATAAATATTCCAACTGAATATAAGAGAATGACATTAGGAATATAATAGAGTGTCGCGTAAAACAGTCCTGTTGGCCCGTACGCCAAACTGATGATGGGAACCGGGACATTTACCGAATTGGGCAATGAAATCGGGAGATAGAGACCCGAGTGTTTTGTTTTAAATACCCTGAATAAAATCCAGCCTGCGGCGCCGCATCCCAGAGAAACCAGCAAAACAGAAATCCAGATTTTTAAGGCATCCAGCAAGACGATCTGTTGATTCAAGATAGAAACAAAGACTAGTGCTGGTAATCCGACATAGAACACGATATCAATAACGCCAGTCATGTCTATGTGGATGATTTTACCAATCACGTAGCCGATGATTATGGTAATAAAGGTGGGCAGGATTACATTTAGTATTTCAGAATATGGCATCTGCCAGAATCACTTTTATTTTATCTTACACCCTACCTCCTATTTCTGTCATATCTTCATAAATATAACCGGATGGCAATATTAGACTTGAAATTTCTCTCCATCCAAATATAGTTTATAAAACTAGCGCTTGCTGCGATATGATGAAACAATCAACATCAAGCCGAGGATAGCGGCAATAAGGTAGCCAACAAACCCAAGAGCAGAGATCCCCCCAACAAAAGGTGGTATTTTGGCCAGCGTCACCACTGAGGATGAAACTAATAAGGCCACGATAATATTGGTGAGGGAGGAACGATTTGCCATTCTCTCCATGGTCTTCCGGATCGGCTCAAGCCCGAGGTGTTCGAATTCAATCTTGATGCGTCCTTTTCTGAGCTCTCGTAAAATAATACCGGCATCGTATGGCATATCTTTAGCTGCGTCCGTGAGATCCATCAGCCAGTAGTAGAGTTCTTTAGACTGGCTGATAGGGTTAAGTTTTTGATAAAGAAGTTTTTGCGCAAAGGGTTTTCCCATGTCCACCAGGTTGAAGTTTGCCTTTAATGAGTAAGCCGTCTCTTCCTGTGAGGCGATGCTCTTGGTCAGCCATATCAGTTGGGGGCGCAATCTCCCGCCGTGGTTCATAATAGCCCGCATCATGGCGAAGAGCATGCTTGCCAGGCGCATTTCACTGGCTGGAAGATCGCTGTATTCATTGATGATGGCGGTCATGGCCGGTTCCAGTTCCTCAGCGGGTATCACATCTTCGGATTCCATTAATTCATTTAGAGCTCTGGATACGCGCTTATCATCCTGAATCGTTAAAAAGTAGAGGAGTTTGGCCAATCTTTCGCGGTCGCGCAGGGATAATGTGGCCATCATGCCGAAATCCAAAAGGCCGATGACGTTTCCGGGCAGAACTAAGACATTGCCTGGATGAGGGTCGGCATGGAAGAAACCGTGATCAAAAATGGCTTTAAATCCAATGATACCTCCACGTTTGGCGATGAGTTGCCAGTCGTAGCCGTTTTCCTGGAGTTTCTGAACATCGGAAATTATTATTCCGTCAAGGTATTCCATGGTGATTACCCGCCGCGTGCATAAATCCGGGTAAACTTCTGGCACATGAATGGTCTCATCTCCGGCGAAATTCTGCCCAAAGTGGATCATGTTGTGAGATTCTATCAGGAAATCCAGTTCCTTTTTAATTTGCTGGGCAAACTCTTCCACCATTCCTACCGGATTAGCCAGGTAAAGCCTGGGAGAGTAGCGCTCGGCCAGGCTGGCCAGGTCATGCATGATTTCGATATCAATTTCAGTGACTTCAGCCACATTGGGACGCTGAACCTTGAGTACCACCGGCTTACCTTTAAGCACTGCCCGGTGGACCTGGGCAAGGGAGGCTGCCGCTAACGGCCTGTCATCGAAGCTATCGAAAATCTGGTTGATGGGTTTACCCAGTTCAGACTCGATGATACTTCGAATAACCGCAAATGGAACAGAGTGAACCGAAAATTGAAGTTTTTTCAGTTCGGTGATGATATCCGAAGGCACCAGGTCAGGGCGGGTGCTGAGCATCTGGCCCAGTTTGATGAAAGTGGGCCCGAGTTCTTCAAAAGCCATCCTGAGCCTCTCTGCTACAGTCAACTCATGGACTATTTTGGGTTGACGATGCAGGAAGCTCCTTTCGAATATTCCGGCCTCCCAGGCACGTATCCAGGTCAGGGCCTCACCAAAACCGTGCCTTACGAATGTGTTTACTACATGCCTGGATCGACTTAAACGCTTGCCGAGCCTGATCCCGTGAATTGACGGACGGTTCATTTTAGTCCCTCTATCTGCCCAATAAGTGATAAGTTTCTTTGGGCGAGGCAATGCCGGTCATTTACCTATATAAAGGTCAGGTAGTTACTTTTTTAACCTGGATAGTGACCTTTTTAGGTTTTGAACCTGCTACTCTTTGTAAGGTTACTTTCAGAATACCGTCTTCATAGTTGGCTTCAATGTTCCTGGTATCGACGTTGAAAGGAAGTTCAACCGTTCGATAAAAGGATCCATAGGCAACCTCGCTCAGATGATATTCTTCTTCTTTAACGCCGGCTTCTCGCCGCCTTTCCCCTTTGACCGTCAATTTATCATCTGTGGCAGATACCTCGATGTCTTCCTGTTTCATACCTGGGAGCTCGGCTTTGACCACCAGGTTGTCGCCTTTTTCAAAGGTTTCTATTGAAGGAGACCAGGTCTTGAGTTCTTCTGGAACGCGTTCCCAAACAGCATGCATGATAGGCCTGACGATGTCCTCATCTACTTTTCGCCTCATTTCCTCCAATTCCCTGATAGGCCGAAATGGTGTTTGAACCCTACCAAATCTGAATATTTCCGCTGGCATAGCTAACCTCCTTTCTCTAATATTTATTATCAGGTTATGGGAGCGACTGTCTTAAAACTACCTATGGTAGCAAATTGTCCCTCTCTATTATTATATTATTATAAGTGCGGGATAGTATTGACCGGTAAAATTAATATGTCATTTTACCTTGACATCTGCACCTGATAAGCCCAAAATCTATTTAATAATTCAAAAATGAAAGGTTAATAATGCACAGAGAAAGTCTGTACAAGCGTTATATCCCTTCTGCCCCATCAACGCCGTCCAAAGGACAGCCGGCCTATTGGTTTGTTTTTTGTTCCGATAACCTTCTGGTAACCGCCGAAAAATCCACTGCCCCCATTCCTTGTTTGATGGATTTGGCAGATTTGAATCTTAGTCCCATTCGTACACAATATCTCGGCACTCTTGATGGTCGGGCCTGTTATTCAGCCGAGCTTCTTCCCCAAAGTATTGCACCTGAAGGTTATGTGTTCTCAGACCTGCGCTCATTGTATGCCAGGTTTGATGAAGATATCTTCCGCTTGGCCGGGCGGGCTTTGCAGATAATGAGTTGGGATCAGAGTCATCAATACTGTGGTCGCTGCGGTCACCCAACCGAACAGCTTCAGGGCGAGATGGCTAAAACCTGTCCAATATGCCAATTTACCAGCTATCCACGCATCTCCCCGGTTACAAGTGTAGCAGTGTTAAAGGACGATACAATACTCTTGATCCGTCATGCGGGTTCTCGTGGCAGGATGCGTACCATAGTTGCCGGTTTTCTTGAACCGGGCGAAACTCTTGAGGAATGTGTCAAAAGAGAAGTTCTGGAAGAAGTTGGTCTGCAAGTTAAGAATATTAAATATTTCGGCAGTCAACCCTGGCCTTTCCCCAATTCTTTAATGATCGGATTTACTGCCGAGTATGAAAGCGGGGAAATTCAAGTCGATGGCAAGGAAGTCACTGAAGCTGCCTGGTGTAATGTTACGAGTATCTCGGATATCCCTCCCAGAATGTCAATATCCCGAGAAATCATTGACTGGTTCATAGAAAATCACTCGAATAGTGTTTAACGCACATAATCTAGTGGTCTTTAAAGGTTCGGACGTTGTGTTGTTTATGAACTATTTTGGCAAAATCCTTATTCAAACCGGGTTATTCTGTTAATCCCATATTTCAATTCGAGCAGAAGGATACTTTTCCAGTAATAGTTTCCCAATGGCCTGACGGTCATTTTCATCTGAAATGGTTTCAATTACCGAGATCGGCTGACCCGCTGTATTTTGCCTGACCCGTTCCTGCAGCAGGAATCCCGCTACCTGGATATAGTTCCAGTTGCCAGAGCCGCAGCAAGCTGCATCGATGCAGATGCTTCCGAGAATAGAGATTACCTTTCTGTCTCGATATTTTAGGATAGTTTCTTCGAAGGGTATGTAATAACCGGCCGGGGCATGCACCTCTTTTCCCAATTCAGTATGGACCAGTTCTTTTATCATTCTGTTCTCCTGTGTCTTTCTTTACTAATCATATAATAATGCAATCTGCACTGATAGTACCATAACCAGGGGCACGCATATCCCCAAAATGGACTGGAAGAGATGAATACGATAAATGGTATTGAATCTAACCCTTTCAAGGCTAGTTATGGATATTTATGAGATGTGGTGCTATAATATCCTTATCGTGGAAAAGGTGTAAATAATATTTCCACAAATAAAATTATGAGAGGAATACGGTTACTGATATGGAGTATGATGAATCAGCAAAATTCTACTCTACCGAGGATCAGGATCAAGATTTATGGCTTCTTTTAACACATGCCCGGTATGCCATGTTTCGCTCGAGAGAGAAAGAATTACAAAGATACGGGGTTTCTCCCGAACAAGTCGGCTTGTTATTCGTAGTGCAGGCGCTTGGCAATAAAGCTACTCCTGCTGCCCTTTCCCGGCATATTATCCGCCAGCCCCATACTGTGTCTGCCCTGGTAGACAGAATGGCCAAAAGGGGACTGGTGAAAAAAGTCAAAGATCTGGATCGGAAGAATCTGGTAAGGGTAGTTATGACCGAAAAAGGTCAAAAGACTTATGAACTCTCTACTAAAAGAGGTCCAATTCACCGTATCCTCAATTCGCTTTCAGAAGAGGAGAAGAAGGTTTTAAGGGATTTATTGGAGAGATTATTAGCAAAAGCACGCAAGGAAATAGGTTTGGACAGGGATGAATTGCCGCCTTCTGATTTGTAAAAATTTTGTTCAATTGACAAATTAGATATGTGGATGGTAAGCTAAATCCGGAGTTACAGAAAATAAATGTTAAATAGTTTTGCTTCCAATTATTATTATTACTACTTTAGACGCTTGAAGATGCGCTTGGGAGCTGTTGCCTGAAACAATAAAATGCAAAATCAGTAAAAAGTCCTCCCGAGCGGAGGGCTTTTTTTTTAGGAAAAAAGGAGAAGATAATGATTATCATGAAAACCGGCGCTACCCAGGAACAGGTTGACAATGTTTTACGTGAGATCGCCAAATTTGGCTTTCGGGGGGACGTCTCTCAGGGTGAATATAAGACCATCATCGGTCTGATAGGTGATGAGCGGAAGGCCCCATTCGATCATTTTGCTGCTCTACCTGGTGTGAAAGAAGCCATTCCAGTAGAGACTCCTTACAAGTTGATTAGTCGCGAATACACCAAGGTGT
>CAITCX010000134.1 GCA_903890885.1 uncultured Dehalococcoidia bacterium | reverse complement strand
TGGCTGTGCCTGTAACAGCCGGCACTGATACCTGGTCTGTAAAAGAAGGCGGTTTTCCGCTTACCGCCCTCACGGACACTTATGTCTACACTATCGCAGGTGATGGAACGACCATGTACTTGTGGACCCCTGTTTCAACTAATCTGACCGCATCTTCCACCGACAATACCCTGGCTGTTTCAAACAATATCGGTTTTGGACCCGGTACTATCTCCATCGGAGGTACCACCGCCACTATCAGCGCAGTGACCGGCACCACCTCAATTACCTTGACCTCTACTGCAAACGTAAGCGCCGGAGCGCAGGTTATAGCTTCCAGTCCCGCCGTGGCGGGCACGGTTTACAAATCAGCGGATGCAGGCAGGACCTGGACCACCAATGGTTTAAACACTCCCCGGGTCAGCGATAATACTTACGGGGCAATTGCCAAAATCAAGGGTATCAAAGTCTGCCCGACCGATCCCAACAACCTGGTGGCCTGGGATGCTTACGTTCCCGCTGCCGGTTTAACTCCTGCAGTTCCCGCCAGCCTGTACCGTTCTACTGACGGCAGCCAGCACTGGATACGGCTGGCCGGTGCGACTGATATTACTGGAACCGGCACTACCACCATCAACTCTGTGGATATTATAGACAACGGAGGCAGCATAGAGATACTGGCTGGTACCGATAAGGGTGTGGGGTGGTATTCAGCCAGCACCGCTGTTTGGAAAAACACTTTAACCGGTACGCTGGGTACCCTGGTAAATACCACAGCCTATGCCGTAGCCTTTGCCCCCAATTTCAGCGACAGCCAGGAAATTTTGGGGGTCACAGTTGATAACTCGACCGGAACCCTGGGGACATACCTCAGGACCTATATCAGGAATGACCCCACCTGGGATTTACAGGTGCAGAAGGCTCTCTTAAAGAAAGGGAATGCCGATAATATCACAGCTTTCACAAGGGCCTCCCTGGCTTTCCCCAACGATTTTAACTTTACTTCTTCAAGCACCAACAAGGTCTATGTGGGCATAGACACCAGCACAATTAGCACGGCTGGCGCGGTAACCCCGGGCACTTCTGGCTTCGGCGACGCCTACCGTGTCAACGGCTCGACAGTCGCCAATTCCGCCACCGCACCCAAAGCCTACGATTTGGGCGTGGACAGTGACGTCATGAGTGTGGCCTACAGCGGCAAGGCTGCCAGCGGCACGCTCATCGTTGGCCTTACTTCCCCGGCTTCAACTTTTAATACCGTCATGGCAGCGGTAGTCAAGACTTCCACGGATGCGGATACGGCCACTCTGGCAGCTCCCAACTGGGAAGAATCCACCAAGAATCCCTACGGCACGCTGGGCCAGGCCAATGTCCAGTTAGCGTCTGACGGCAGCCTGTATGTGGGCACCCGGGGTGAATGCACCGCCTTCTTCAAAGCCAACGAGGCCACTTTCAACTCCTTCAACGGCATCTCGATGTTTGACCTTAATGCCCTCTACAGCGGCGTAAAAATTGGCGGTGCAGTCGGTTTTGAAAACTCGGACGGCGGTAGCATATCCCCCACGGGTGGAGTTGTATCGCTGCAATTTCAGACTGGCTCTACCGGTTCCCCTGAGTTGATTTTAGCGAGCAAATCTAAAATAAAAGCGGGCGGCGGCGGCGGTAGTGGC
>CAITCX010000133.1 GCA_903890885.1 uncultured Dehalococcoidia bacterium | reverse complement strand
GGTAATAATGGCCATTCCTGCGGCCAGCACAGGATGTACTGCAGCGAATCCACCTGGGGCTATCTCAGCCGGGTTAGCCGCAACCATGGTGCCGCCGGTGGACCTGGATTTATATATCTATATTGACCAGCAGGTTCCTACCATCGTACCCAAAGTGCTGACAGGAGCCCCGGCAGATTTACCGGTCCAGTCAGTGGCTATATGGGGAATCGTGAACAATGAAACTCAATACACCATAAGCGGAGCCCTGATTTTTAAAGAAGCTGCCGATGCCAGTATGGTATTCGGGCTGGTCTCCAAATTACCTGGCTTCTATACCAAACTCAACAACCGTTCTATCTATTTTCTGCAGGGTTCAGGCGGGCCGGCAGAAAGCCTGAAAAATGCCATCGACAACAACAATTTCAAAGCATACAATGATAAAACGGCTTTGACGGAAGTTAACCATTTGCCTTTAACCAGCACGGCCAGGCCGAATCTCATCGGCATAATCAAACCCAATAAAGCTGCCCTGGATATGGCAAAGAAGTACCTGGACAAGAACACCGCCAACACAATCGAAAGCATCGTTTCAAGCGCCAAACCAAAAACACTGGTTTTGGGAGTTTACAGCCCGAAACCTCTTGAAGTGGCTGATATGGCCCAAAGAATACGCAACAATACGGTTTGGGACTTGGATTTAGGAGCGGTTATATGCATGGATTCCGAATATCCCGGATTTATGTTCAATTCAATCGCCAATAATATCCTCAAATCCCAGAATCTGCCTGAGGTGCAGGTGGGCAAACTGAATGCCTACAAGGAGTCATTGGATTTGGGAAATGGCAAAACCATCCCGATATACCTGAACCTTAGCGGGAACCACGTCTATGCCGCAGCATCCGGCCAGGACTCTTATGCCCAGACCCTGTTAACCAGCATAAACAGATAACGCAACTGTCTGCCGCAATGAAAAGGCCGGGAACTTCTGTCCCCGGCCTTTTATTATGGTCTGATTTTGATATCAGATATAATCAACCAAGCTATGGAAGCACTACGTTAAAATTCAGAGCACCGGCATCAAGAATACTTCCAGTCATAGCATCTCGTACTGCAGCAGCATCGGCCGCCGTAGGATCTTTGAGCCCGTCAAGCGTCTTGGACACTGCATAAACTATCACGGTATATTTGAAAGTTCCCGTGCCACCCCCGCAAGGAGGTGAGTAGGAAGTAGCCAACTTGTCGTTATTGCCGACCATTCCTATCTTAGGATCAACGGTATTATCAGCGATGCCCGCGGGGAGACCGGTAGCGGTGCCCGGGATATTATATACCACGAAGAAAATGCCTTCATCGCCCCCACCACGGACATGGGTGATCAGGACCACAAAACTCTTGGTTGCGGCCGGAGCACCGGTCCAGGACAGAGGCAGAGATTTGGGAACTATGGGTGTGCTGGCAGTGAGACCATTGCAGTTATAGAGATCTGGAAGAATACCGTTCTCTTTAACAACGGAACTGGTGACAAGCAATTTCCCGCTCATAGCCGGAAGGGGGGCGGGTGCAGCGCCATCGGAAGGAGCAGGACCAGCGCCAGCGGCAGGCGGGGGTGCAGAACCACCAGCAGCAGGCGGGGGTTGAGCGCCACCAGCAGCAGGTGCAGAACTGCCAGGAGCGGGGGGTTTAGGACTGGCGGCCGGCTGCGAAGCAACAGGGGGCGGCGGCTGAGAAGTAGTTGGAGCAGGCGCCGGAGGGGCCGCAGACGAGGTAGGCAACGCAGGCGAGGATGAAGAGATCACGGGTGTACTAGTTTTACTTACAGAGGCTGCAGGGGTAGGTGATGGAGCTGCGCTTTGCGCGCAACCACCTGTCATCACCAGCAAAGCTAAAACAGCCAGGATGCCGATGACAACCGACAAGAGTTGAAGCCGTCTACACATTTGTTTATTCCTCCTTTTTACTTTAAGCCTTTTGCGAACTGTGACACAGCCTTCTTAGATACAGACCTTATACGTCGGTTCTTAGTCACCTATTGTAACATTATATTATACGGTTGAAAAGGATTTGTTGTTTGATGTTACTGTCAAGTATTTGTCGGTGCGATATTGAGAGAGACACGAGTTTTTCACAACAATGCTATATTGGACACG
>CAITCX010000132.1 GCA_903890885.1 uncultured Dehalococcoidia bacterium | reverse complement strand
TCAACGTCAGGAACGTTATCCAGGATCTCCAGAGGCGGCAATTTCCAACCATCCTCAGTGACCTCAGTAGCAGCTTCACCATATTTCTTCCAGACTTCCTGGGCTACCTGTTTGAGGTTTTTAGAATGCTCTGTGCCTTCTTTCTCTTTAATTTCTGATTCCACAGCCTCAGCGGCCTTCTGAGGCAGGCTATCCGCTTCCGGCAAAGGACTAACTTCCTGGGGAGGAACAGCTTCGGTAGCGGGAGAAGAAGGCACGACCGGTTGAGATACCTCGGGATGCAGCCTATTCCAAAGCCAGTTTTTCGATCCGGCTACCGGCTGGGCAGAGCGAGGTTTAGGGTCCGGTTTATAACGGGGAAAAGCCGTAGGTCTAAGATCACTTTCCTGCCCGGTTTCCTGATGACCTGTTCTCGGAGAAATCTGAGGCTGAGGCAAAGACGAAGAACCGCTTGAAACAGGTTCTTTGTGCAACTTAGCGGCCAACCAGGAGAATAAATTAGTGATCATTCTGGAAAAACCCCTGGGAGCGACAAAAAGGCAACCCACGATCGCCAACAGGATAACGATCAAAATACTTATCGCGGGGTAAGGGCCAATTATGCCCGTACCAATCCGCCCTCCCAGGCTGTAGCCGGTAAGATAGCCCCGGCCCGGTATAAAGCTTAAAATACACCAGACAAAACTCAGTAGAATTAACCAACCTATCCAGCGGTTCCAGTATCTCAAGAGCAATATGGGCTGCGAAAAGATGACTACCATAAAAGTCAAAATGGCCAGCACCACCAGGATAAAGCCCCAGCCAAAAAGCTGGATGATGCCGATGGTGACCTTTGCCAGCCAGGCAGAGATATGCGGCCACTGCCAATAGGAGACCCCACCGATTATGGCGATAATCAGCAGGCTAATCCCGGTAAAGAGCAAGAATCGCTTTAAACTAGAGCTACGATGATTTTTCCCCATCTTGTGTTCAATGATATACCTTGAAACGCAGACTGACAAGAGGTTAATGAGAAATAAAAAAGCAAAAGACCGGCAAAAAAGAGGAATCTTCTGTTTAGACCAAAACCTGAAGAGTGACGATGACTGGACGACGACGGGTTTTCTCGTAAAAGAAGTTACTAAGGCTTTCCTTTACGTTAGTGGAGATCTGTCCCCAATCGGTCAACTGTTTTTCAGGATTCAGGAATTTAGTTAAAAAGTCACGACTTTTTTCGATAAGTGCGACAGCTTCCTGGGTATCCACAAATCCGCGGGAAACCACTTCCGGCCGACCTATCAACATTCCTGTATCTTTGTTGATAGTGATAACTACAACGGCTATTCCATCACGCGAAAGCACGCGGCGGTCATGTAAAACGGCATTGCCCACTTCACCGACACTCAAGCCGTCTACATAGACATTACCGGCAGTGATCTTTCCAGCCAGGCGGGCAGATTGGTTGGAAAGTTCCAGAATATCGCCGTCTTCCATGACAAAAATATTATTGCGGGGGATGCCAACCGATTCAGCCAAACGCGCATGCAGACTGAGGTGGCGGTATTCACCATGCACCGGCATAAAATACCTGGGTTTAACCAGGTTCAAGATCAGCTTGAGTTCTTCCTGGCTGCCATGGCCGTGAACATGGACCTGGGCTAATTTATCGTAAACCACCTGCGCACCCCTTTTAAAAAGGGTATCTACAGTGCGGTTTACCAGAGACTCATTACCGGGAATAGGCGTAGCCGACAAAATAACGGTATCGCCGCGCTGGATATG
>CAITCX010000131.1 GCA_903890885.1 uncultured Dehalococcoidia bacterium | reverse complement strand
TCCCAGCGCGTATAAAAAAGCACTGGAATGGAGCAGCCGCCCTGAGGAATTTGTGAAGAGAGCAGGCTTCTCGCTGATGGCATATCTGGCCGTTCACGACAAAAAAGCCGAAGATTCAAAATTCATGCAATTTTTCGTATCCATTAAAACCGGGGCGACCGATAAGCGCAACTTCGTTAAAAAAGCGGTTAACTGGGCACTTCGCCAGATCGGCAAACGGAATACGGCCCTCAACGAGCAGACTATAGCCCTATCCAGGGAAATTCAGAAGCTGGATTCTCCAGCAGCCCGCTGGATCGCCGCGGATGCCCTGCGGGAATTGACCGGAGAAGCTATGCAGTCCAGATTGAAAGGTAAAGGGTAGAACGATATGCCTGATCCGAGAGAATACCAGACCGAGGCAGTGATCATCAGGAAGACCAAACTGGGCGAAGCAGACCGGATATTCACTTTATACACTCGCGACCACGGAAAAATTGAGGTCTTCGCCAAGGGAGTCAGGCGTCCCAAAAGCAAACTGGCCGGACACCTGGAACTACTTACATATAGTCTTGTCAGGCTGGTTCGGGGACGCAACCTGGATACTGTGACGGGCAGCCAAACTATAGAGGCCTTTTTGCCGCTTAAGAACGATTTGTGGCTCACTTCCTACGGGTTGTACGCTGCCGAGCTGGTAAATCAATTTAATGCCGAACGCAGCGCCAACCAACCGATATTCGAATTACTGGTGGAAACCTTGAGACGACTTTCCCGGGCTGAGAATAGCAACCTGACCCTGCGGTATTTTGAGCTGCGGTTATTGGACCTGTCAGGCTACCGGCCTCAACTGCGTGAATGTGTGGCCTGCCGGGCAGAATTAAAACCAGAGGAAAATGTCTTCTGTTCCGCCGCTGGAGGCATCCTCTGTCCTGGCTGCCGTTTTGAACAAACCGGCAGCATCTCCATTTCTGTGGATACCTTAAAAGTGCTGCGATTTATGCAGAAAAATAGCTTCGAGACTGTCAGCCGGCTTAAAATCACTAGCGATCTGGCTAATAATTTGAAAAATGTCCTGTCTGCGTATATCCGCTATATCCTGGAAAAAGAGGTTAAATCCGCGGCCTGGTTGGATTCTCTGCTTGACCAGATCGGCCAATCAACAGTCTGATAATCGAATAAATTTTCGGATTAAGTTATTATTATGGCTAAATAGGATTTTTGAGGTAATTTATTGGAACAAAAACGCACCATTATCCTGGCGTCAACCTCTCCCCGGCGAAAAGAACTGCTGGAAAAAATCGGCCTCAAATTTCAGGTCGAACCCAGTGATTTTTCCGAAAATCTCGGACAGGACCTTCCACCAGAAGGGCTGGTAAAATTCATTTCTATCGGTAAGGCCAGTACTGTAGCGGTAAAGTACAAGGATGCCATTATCATCGCGGCCGATACCATTGGGGTACTCAAGGACCGCGTCATAGGCAAACCAAATACCGCTGAGGAAGCCTCCAAAATGCTGCAAAGTCTGAGCGGGAAAACTCATCGCGTTATCACCGGATTGACCGTAATAGATACCGCCTCCGGCAGAATGTTTACCCGCACAATTGAAACAAAAGTGCGTTTAAAAAAGCTTAGCGATCTGGAAATCCAATATTACGTTCAAAGCGGCGAACCGCTAGATAAGGCTGGGGCATATGCGATCCAGGGCATGGGGGCTCTGATCGTCGAGGAAATCAAAGGAGACTACTATAATGTGGTCGGTCTGCCGCTTAATGCTCTGGCAGACATCCTGAAAGAGTTCGGGATTTGCGTTCTAGGACCTTGAACCGGCAGCAGCGCTCTCCCCGGCTACAAAACCTGTGGAAAAAGCGGCCTGCAAATTAAAGCCGCCGGTGTCCGCATCGATATCCATGACCTCACCGCAAAAATACAATCCCTTCACTATTTTCGAGGCCATAGTTTGAGGATCAATTTCAGTTAATGATACACCGCCCGCCGTAACCATAGCGGCGCCTAGAGGCAGCGAACCTTTGATATTGAAGCGCAAGGACTTCAATAGTCCCGCCAGTCCTTTTCGCTCTACAGCGTTAATCTGATGACCGGGCTTATCAAAGGGTATGCCGCTCAATCTGGCAATCGGCTCGATCATTTTTTGGGGCAACAGTTCTTTTAACAGGTTCTGAAAAGTACGCTTGCTATACATATCGAAATCTCTTTGCAGCCTTAATTCTAACTGGTCTAATTTTAAAGCAGGCTTAAGATCGATTACCACGCTGACCGGACCTTTTTCCAGATTATCTACAATATTCAAACTCATTAAAAGAGGTAACGGTCCACCGAGACCGAAATGCGTGAGCATCATCTCACCCAGCATCGAATCTATAACAGCTTTACCGAAGCGAGGGGAATCAATCTCTTCTGAACGGCAGCGGTAGGCCGTCAGGCGAACATTTTTCAAACTGACCCCCTGCATACTTTTGGCCAGTTCAACCTCTTCAACAGTCAGCGGCACAAGCCCTGGTCTTAATTTGACAATAGTATGGCCTGACTCTTTCGCCATGCGGTAGCCGTCACCATTAGAGCCAGTAGCCGGAAAAGAAGAACCGCCGGCGGCTAAAATAACTGCATCAGCCAGAAATACGCCTTTATCAGTTTTAACCCCAGTCACTTTGCCATCGCCAGTTTCAATGCGAGAGACCTTAACGCCGGTACGAACTTCCACTCCAAATTTACTCAGGTACTTGAGCATGGCTCCAACCACGTCGGCAGCCCTATCTGAAGACGGGAAAATGCGCCCACCTCGCTCAGCCTTAGTCTCAACCCCATAAAAGCGCATAAACTCCAACAGTTCGTCTCTAAAGAAGCGGTTAAAAACTCCATATAGGAAACGACCGTTTAGTCCAAAGGCCGAGATAAAATCATCCAAATCACGGGTATTGGTCAGGTTACACCTTGTTTTACCGGAGATTAATATTTTGCGACCGGAAGTAGGCATTTTTTCAAGCAGCAGCACGGCCGCGCCCTTTTCAGCCGCCCTTCCGGCTGCCATCATCCCGCTGGCTCCTGCCCCAATAACTATTATGTGTCTTTTCTTCATATCCTGATCCAGTATAGCACGAGCCATTGGGCAAAAACATTCCGAATCAGAGTGTGTTTTGTGATATACTTTAACCAATGAAAACTTGGCGACGGAGACCAGATGCAGAATAGTCTCGAAAACATCAAAACCAGCATCGAAAACTTGAAGGCTGAAATCAATCGTCATAATGCTCTTTATTACGGAAAAGATGCGCCGGAGATCAGCGATGCGCAGTACGACAAACTGGTAAGAACTTTGCGCGAAATGGAAGAACAATATCCGCAATTTCTCACGTCAGACTCTCCTACCCAGAGAGTAGGCACCTCTCCCGCCACCGCTCTCGGCATTGTCGATCATCCAGTACCTATGCTTTCGCTGGCCGACGTAGGCAACAATGAGGAATTACAGACCTGGTTTAACCGGGTGGACAAATTACTCAATGGCCAAAAATGCCAGTGGGTTTGCGAACATAAAATAGACGGACTGGCGGTAGCCTTAACCTATATCGATGGCAAATTGGCAATTGCAGCTACCCGTGGGGACGGTGAGCGCGGTGAAAATATTACTCAGAATGTACGGACTATACGCAGCATACCGCTGACACTGAACATCAAGTCTCCGTCCCGCTTCGAAGTCAGGGGGGAAATATATTTACCCAAATCAGGGTTTGAGAAAGTTAACGAGGAGAGGGCGGCGGAAGGACTGCCTTTATTCGCCAATCCGCGCAACGCGGCTGCCGGCTCGGTAAGGCAACTGGACTCCCGCATAACAGCCAAAAGACCGCTGGACATGTATGCTTACACCCTTGGATATGCTGAAGGAATAGCCTTCCCGGAAAACCATTGGGAAATTTTAGATCTTTTTCAATCGCTGGGTTTCCGGGTTAACCCGAATAACAGACTGGTAGAAAACATCGATGAAGTTGAAGCTTTCTACCGGCACTGGGTAGAGCACCGTGAGAGCCTGCCCTTTGAGGCAGACGGCATTGTCGCCAAGATAAACTCGCTATATCTGCAAACGCAACTGGGCAGCATCGGCCGTGAACCGCGTTGGGCCATCGCCTATAAGTTCCCGCCAATAGAAGGCACGACGTTATTAACAGAGATCAAGATCAGTGTTGGAAGAACCGGAACTCTTAATCCAGTGGCAGTGCTTATACCTGTCAGCATTGGAGGAGTGACCATAAGCAGCGCTGCCATGCACAATCAAGACGATATCCGCCGTAAAGACATCCGAGAAGGAGACACAGTGGTTATACGCCGTGCCGGCGACGTTATTCCTGAGGTGGTTAGTCCTGTGCTTTCCAAACGCACAGAGTCCGAGAAAGAATTCAGCCTTCTGGAAAAACTTTTTGATAAGGAGAAAGGACGCCCGGCCTGTCCTTCCTGTGGTTCAGAGGTCTTTCACGGCGAAGGTGAAGTGATGTACTACTGTACCAATGCCGCCTGTCCGGCCCAGCTTCAAGAGCACCTGCAGCATTTCGCTTCTCGTGCCGCTATGGATATCCGCGGCTTAGGGGAATCACTGGCCGCTGCTCTGTTGAAGGCAGGATTGGTGAAAGACGTGGCCGATCTTTATGCCTTAAAAACTGAAGAGGTCGCCAACATGGAAAGGATGGGTGAAAAGAGCGCTGCCAAGTTGATCGACCAGATTGAGAAGAGCAAGAGCCGACCGTTGGCCAGGATCATCTTTGCAATTGGCATACGGCATATCGGGGAAGAAATGGCCGAACGCCTGGTTAAACGATTTAACAGTATCGATGAGCTATCCGAGGCATCTTACGATACTTTGACCGGGGTTTCCACTATAGGCCCCAAAATTGCTGAAAGCATAGTTGCTTTCTTTAAACTGGAACAGAACCGGCAGCTTATCGGAAGATTGAAGATCGCCGGGGTACAATTCACTCAAGCAGTGCCTTTCAAATCAGAGGGTCTGCCTCTAGGCGGAATGGAGTTCGTCATCACTGGCAAATTGCAGTTCTTTAGCAGGGAGGAGACCGAGGAAAAGATCAAAGCTTTAGGAGGATCCGCCAAGAGTGACGTCACTAAAAAAACCAACTACCTTGTTGTAGGTGAAGATCCGGGATCCAAGGTCGCCCGCGCCCAGGCGTTAGGAATAAAACAGTTGAACGAGGGCGAATTATTGAAAATGATGGGACTGAATAAACTTCAATGAAATTGATCGTTGGGCTTGGCAATCCCGGAAAAGAATATTCTGCTAACCGCCATAATATTGGCTTTCTTTGTATCAACCATGTAGCCAGGCAGCACCACATCAACCTGGACAAAAAGCAGGGCAAGGCACGAGTTGGCACAGGAAGTATCTCCTCAACACAGGTAGTTTTAGCCAAACCCCAGACCTATATGAATGCCAGCGGAATTTCCGTGATAAATCTGCTGGAAAAATACAAACTTACACCCGATGATTTGATCGTGATTCATGACGATCTGGACTTGTCCCTGGGAAAAATCCGCATCAAACAGGGAAGCAGCGCGGGGGGCCATAACGGTATCAAGTCCATCATTGGTTCGTTAGGCACCCAGGATTTCACACGCATCCGCATCGGAATCAGCCGCCCTCAGACCGGAAATATTGCAGAAGAAACCATTGTGGATTATGTACTGGGAGACTTTGAGGGTGAAGACCTTAAACTGGTGGACGAGATTACCCGCAAAGTAGGTGAAGCGGTCGTCTGCCTCTTGACCGAAGACCTGACCACAGCCATGAACAAGTTCAATTAGACTACTCCTTGCATGGGAGGGAGAATTATTTGATTCCTGAGATTGCGGGGTATATTACACGGAGGGAAGGACGTAAATTCCTCAAGCTGTCTGACGAAGTGGATGACTCCTTAATTAGCAGTAGCATTTTACGTCCGGGGCAGCAGCTTTCGTTATACATTCACATTCCCTTTTGCCGCAAGCTATGCCCATTTTGCTGTTTTAATAGATATCTTTTCAATGCCGAAAAGGCTCGAGAGTACTTCATTCACCTGAGACATGAACTGGATATCTACATTCAAAAGGGTTTCTCATTTTCGGATTTTTATTTTGGCGGCGGCACCCCAACTATTTTGATGGAAGAACTGTTATCCTTCATTTCCTATTTAAAAGAAAAATTTGAGGTCAGGAATATCTCACTCGAAACCACTCCGCAAGAAATTACACCTGAGATGGTAGCCACACTAAAAAAGGCCGGTATCAACCGCCTCTCATTGGGAGTGCAGAGCTTCGATGAAGGCATGTTAAAATCCATGGGCAGGACGTTATGTACGGCTGTAGAAGCCAAACAAAAAATCGGATTGGCACTAGGTCAATTCGAAACTGTCAATATAGACTTAATCTTTAACTTTCCTTTCCAAACCCTGGAGAAGTTCTGCTCCGATATCAAACTCTTTAAAGAAATGGATATAAATCAGGTGACCTTTTATCCCCTCATGCCCTCGCCCCATAAAAAGAGCGCATTGGAACGCCGGTTTGCTAAGGTAGATAACTCTCGCGAAAAACGGTACTATAATTCAATCTTGCGGGAAATCTACGATCAGGGTTATCAAGCTTCCACTGTCTGGTGCTTCTCTAAAGGCGAAAGAATGATAGATGAATATATTGTAAATTACGCCGACTATGTCGGTATCGGTGCCGGATCAGTCAGCTTAATAAACGGTATATTTTATGTAAACTCGTTTTCTCTGGAAAAGTACGCGGAGAATCTGAAGAAAGACCGACTCCCGATAGCCCGCCGGCGCAATCTATCGGAAAAAGAATATTACCAATACTACCTGCTAACCAAACTCTTTGGAACCAAAATCAATAAGGTACAGTTCAAACAACAGTTCGGCGCTGATATTTACCAGAAACTGGGTACTGAACTCAGGCTTTTGAAGCTGGTCGGCGCAATCAGCGAGACCGCTGATGAAATCCGGGTCAATCGCCGCGGCATGTACATAATAAGCGTCATGATGCGTGAGTTTTTTACAGGCCTTAATACCCTTAGAGAGATCAGCATTGAAAATCAGATCTAGATATTTTGGGGAAAGCTTCCAGATATGGAGTACTGAAAATGAAAATACCCTTTGCCAGCTGGTACCCAGCCATAGGCACTCGGGAGTCCAGACGCCAATTTAACTCATTTCAGCCGCTTTCTGCCGAAATCCTGTCAAACCTAAAACTGACCTGTGAGGAATTTCGTCCCTTTCCTGAAGCCCGTGTAGAACTTATTACCGAGAGGCCGGACAAAATCTTTAATTTTATCTTCGGCTCTTATGGTTTCATCCGCAATCCAACCGCTACTCTGGCCTTCATCGGAGACATAAGACAACCTCACGTACAGGAAGCAGTAGGATACACAGGAGAAGGCGTAATTCTGGAAGCTACTGCCCTGGGAGTGGGGACCTGCTGGGTAGCCGGTTTCTTCAATCCTGCGGCAGCAGCGCAGCAATTGCATCTGGCCTCCTTTGAAAGTGTTCTGGCTGTCTCTCCGCTTGGTTATTCTCCTTTCGAAAAAACTCTGGGGGAGAAAGCCCTAAAAGGATTTGCCAGGAACCGCAAACGCAAACCATTAACTGAATTAGTAAGCGGGCTTCCCGAAAAAGACTGGCAACCCTGGATAAAACCTGCTCTGGAAGCTGCTAGAATAGCCCCATCGGCGACTAACCGCCAACCCTGGATGTTCACTATTCAGGACAATTCCATAACCCTTGCTAACGATCCTGGCAAACTGGACTTCAAGGTTTCGAAAAGGCTGGATTGCGGCATTGCCATGCTGCACATAGAGATTTCGGCCCTAAATAGTAACGTTCGCGGCAAATGGACATTTCTAGACCCACCCTTAATAGCCCGCTTTAGTTATTAATATTAGCCCTTAGCTACTTGAATCTGAACACAAATTCTCGTAAAGTACAGGAAGTAAGTTATGTGCAGGTCCACCTGCATTTTTCAGGAGGCTCGGTCATGACAGAAAAATCCGCCATCATTATAGGTGCAGGTGTGGCCGGACTTTCCACCGGCATTTATGCCCAGATGAATGGCTATAAAACCCAGATCTTTGAAATGGGCATCAAGCCGGGAGGTCTGTGTACCACCTGGGAACGTAAAGGTTATTACATTGACGGCTGTCTGCACTGGTTGGTTGGCTCATCCCCTAAATCCAGTTACTACCACATGTGGCAAGAGGTGGGAGCCCTTAAAGATAAAAACGTCATAGATATGGAATGCTTTAACCGATACGAAACTGCTGACGGCAAATCGGTGACGATTTATTCCGACATAGATCGTCTGGCGGCCCACTTCAAAGAGATCGCACCTGAAGATTCTGCTTTTATAGACGAGTTCAGCGCAGCAGTCCGCTTCTTTTCCGAGCTGGATTTGCCGGCAGATAAAGCCCCTGAGCTTTATAGTCCCCTGGACGGCCTGAAGATGATGACCAGGATGGCCCCTTATATGCGCGAGTTCAAGAAATGGGGAAAGCTGAGCATAAAGGAATTCGCGGGACGATTTCAAAATCCTTTGCTGAGAGAATCCTGGCTGCTTTTCTGGCCCCCGGAATTTTCATCAGTATTTATTCTCATGACACTCGGATGGCTCCACACCAAAAATGCCGGTTATGTTATCGGAGGTTCACTGGAACTGGCCCTTAATATGGAAAAACGTTATTGCGAACTGGGCGGCAAGGTTAATTATAAGTCTGGAGTGGAGAAAATCCTGGTAGAAAACGGCCGGGCGGTTGGCATAAAACTGACTAACGGCAGTGAATACAAGGCGGATTATATTATTTCCGCGGCAGACGGGCACGCCACCATCTGGGAAATGCTGGAAGGCAAATTCATGGATCAGACGGTCGAAAAATACTATGAAATGCCCCTTTTCAAGCCGCTGGTCTTTATAGGCCTGGGTGTAAAACGCACTTTCACCGATCTGCCGCAAATGGTTTCCGGCCTTATTATCCCGCTGGAAAAAGCAATTACTATTGACAATAAAGAACACAAACACCTCAACGTGCGTATCTATAATTTCGACCCGTCCTTTGCCCCGGAGGGTAAAACCACCTTAGAAGTCATGTTTGAATCAGATTTCGCGTACTGGCAGGAGTTGAGTCAAGATACTGCCCGTTACAAAGCTGAGAAAGAAAGAATCGCAGCAGCGGTGGTCTCAGCGTTAAACAAGCGCTTTCCTGGCTTTTCGAAACAACTGGAAATGTGGGATGTGGCCACCCCTGTTACTTTCTACCGCTATACCGGCAACTGGCAGGGTTCCTGTGAAGGATTTTTAATGACACCAGACAATATGATGTTGCAGATGAAAAAGACGTTACCCGGCCTGGATAATTTCTACATGGCTGGCCAGTGGGTAATGCCTGGCGGTGGATTGCCTTCCGGATTGATCTCTGGTAACCATGTTGTTCAGGTACTCTGTAAACGCGATAAGCGGAAATTCAAAGTCACTACCGCCTGACCAACACTATTACTCTAATAGTATTTTTTCGTTACGTCAATTCGCAAATACACGCTAAATAGAGTTTGGCTAAAAGTTAAGAAACAAATATGGCATCTTCAAGATTGAAATATTCTTCTGTCGAGGGAACTGCTGACCTATTCAGCCCAGAATTTACTGAATACTTGACGGCATTACACGATAAATTTACCCAACGTATATATGAACTGCGATCGAAACGAGCCGCAGTACTAAAAATTGCTTTAGAGCAAAGGGTATTACCCCAAATCCCGAAATCCAAAATTAATACGGAATCCTGGCAGGTTCTAACTGTGCCAGATGAATTGCGGAAGCCGGGAATTGAGATTTCCGGGCCAGCTTCAGTAACTCCGATGTTTATCAATGCACTAAATCCGGGTTCAGACGGCACCCAGGCTGAAGGCTACCTGGATGATGATGAGGATTCAGCAGGATATCAGCTGGCAGATACGATAAAAGCAGCTCAGAACCGTTTAGGAGCAGTTAATCGTACTCTAACCTACTTTTCCCCTGATAAGGCAAAACTTTATAAGATCACATATGGCGAATTACCGTTTTTCATGCATCGAGAAAGGGGGTTAAGCGTTGATGAGCCAGAAGTTACGATTGATGCAAAACCCATACCTGCCTGTATTTTATCTACTGCGTTTACCTTGTTTTTCGCAGGCAGAGCCCAGGCAGAACGGGGACAGGGAATCTATTTCTATTTACCTAAACTCGAGTCTGCAGAAGAAACCCTCTTTTGGAGGGATTTTTTTGATTTTAGCTTGGATAAATTGCCTTTTTTAAAACTGGCCACGATCCGCGCCATTATATTAATTGAATCTCTTCCCGCCGCGTACCAGATGGAAGAAATGCTCTATGCTTTGGGCCCCTATGCTGCCGGGTTGAATGCTGCGCGCTGGGATTTTAAAGCCAGCATCCTGGAATTTGTGATGACTGACCCAGATTCTGTTTGGCCTGATAGATTCGGTATAGATATCAAATCCACCGAATTTTTAGCCAATATCTTCAAGCGATTGGTAGCAGTTTGTTTGAAACATGGAGCCGTACCTATAGGAGGAATGGCTACAGCCCTTCCGAGTAAAAACGCTGAGGTTAACCGCATTGCCGGAGAAAGCATTCGAACGGATAAGATATGGGAGGCTAAACAAGGTTTCATTCGCGGCTGGGTCGCCCATGTCTTCCACATGAAGACAGCAGCAGCACCTTTCAAAGAGTTATATTCGTCCGGCTGGCAACCGTCGCCAGAAATGAAGATCCCGGAAAATTTCCCTATTCAGTTAAAAGTGCCGGAAGGAAAAATAACTTTAGAAGGGACTCGCCGCAACGCCAGGATGCTGCTTGAATACATCGAAGGATGGTTGAATGGACGGGGAGCTAAAGGAATCGATAGCCTGGCAGGTAGACCGGGTGTACATCCGGCTTTGATGGAAGACCTGGCCACAGCCAGAATTTCAGTAGCCCAGATTGCCCAGCGTTTGCGACACGCCGCGGAAGACTCGGTCACCGGACAGGTACATGATTCCAAACTTATAAAACGGTTGTTGAAAGAAGAGCTTGATGATATTCTTTTACGCTTAAAGAACCCGGAAAATATATCTTATGCTATGAGCGAAACTCCTGAAAAGGCTGAAGAGAATTATCGTAAATCATATAAAATAGCCCTTTACTGGATAAAGAACTACCTTGACCTTGACTTCCGCAGCCTGGGCTCATATACCCATTCCCAACTTGATAATATCACATCCCAGGAAGATGCTTTTTAATTGTTTAAACTAAAGACAAAGGCGTGAGCTCCATTACTCTTCTGTGGTAAAATATAGGTATTCTAATCTAGGAGTTTATCATGAGTAAGACCAGAGTAGGTATCATCAATGTCACGGGTTATGTTGGAATTGAGCTAGCCCGTTTGTTATGCCGTCATCCTGGAATAGAGCTGGTGTCCGTGACCGGCCGCAGTGCTGCAGGCCAAAAGCTTGGCAAGTTTTTTCCGCATTTGGCCGGTTTAAATATGACTATCGAGCCCAAATTAGGCGATGTAGAATTGGCCTTTTCTGCAATGCCTCACGGTGAAAGCGCCGCCGAGATAATCCCCTTAATTGAGCGCGGCCTGAAAGTAGTGGATATGAGCGGCGATTTTCGGTTAAAAGATACAGCAGAGTGGCAGCGCTGGTACGGACATGCTCACACTTCTCCCGATCTGCTTAAGAAAGCTGTTTACGGTATTCCTGAACTGCACCGCAAGGACATCTCGAAAACGC
>CAITCX010000130.1 GCA_903890885.1 uncultured Dehalococcoidia bacterium | reverse complement strand
TTCTGCCCCATGATCACCATATTGATCATTTCTGGCTGTATATTAGCCCTTGTAACAGCTTCCTTCAGAACAAGGGGAGCAAGCCGATAGGCCGGTACTGTGCGGAGGGTACCTCCAAAATTACCGATGGGTGTTCGCACTGCGCTGACGATCGCAACTCTATTCATTTATACCTCTTTTAATTCTGTGCCAGTAAAATAAATTAGAATTTCGCTGATTGCACAGATTTTATCCAGTTTAGTCTTACTAATAATTCATTATTTAATATAAGCAGGTAAAAATCAACCCCATATCAACAGCCCTGAACCCGGTGCCCTGACTGTTAATTTCACTGATCATAGGGTAAAATAGTCACAAAAACCCTGAGGATAACGTATGCACCGTTTTTATCTAGGAGACCCTATTGTTGGAGAGCAGGCTGCTATCAGCGACGCAGATCAACTGCACCATCTGAAAGATGTTCTGCGTTTAAAAACAGACGCCCAGATCACTGTATTCGATTCCACTGGCCGTGAATATCTGTGTTCAATCTCAGCTTACAACAGACAGCAAGCCCAGCTAAAGGTGATAGAGAAAAAACCTGCCAGGCCTGTGAAATTTAAGTTGAGTATAGCCTGCGCCCTGCCTAAAAAATCCGGGTTTGATGATATCGTTGACAAACTAACCCAGATTGGAGTGGACACCATCATACCGCTCTTGACTGAACGGGTCGAAGTCAGAATTGAGGAAGCGGAAGGTTCGAGGCTGGAACGCTGGCGCAAAATCGCCCGCAGCGCCGCTGAGCAAAGCCAGCGCAATTTGCTGCCATCCATCCCGGGCATTATGTCCTTGACAGAAATTATTTCTAAATCCGCTGAATATGATCTAAAACTGGTTCCCAGCCTGATTGGCGAGCGTCTATCTCTTTCTCAGGTATTAATCGGGAAAAAACCTGCTGCTGTGCTGGTGTTAATCGGCCCTGAAGGTGATTTCACGCCTCAGGAAGTTGAGCAGGCTATCACCTCCGGTTTTCAAGCAGTGACACTGGGCGAGAATGTTCTGCGGGTGGAGACCGCTGCTTTAGCCGTTGCCGCCTACCTCAAACTAGTTTTCGCGTAAACCAGTTTGCAGTAAGTATTTAGTTCAACAGTTTTGAGATTAAAAATGTACTTAACCTGCCGCTCTGAGTATAATCAGATTGAGCCCTATTGTTAAAGATTTGTGAGGATTACTACCATGCGCAAGAGTTTTAAAATTGGTCTATTGATTCTGGTCGCAGTCCTGCTGCTATCTACGGCCTTTGCTGCAGGTTGTTTGGCATCCTTCAATACCAGCGTTGGTCGACCTGGACTGAATATAGACCTCATCAATCAGGCCTGGACTATTATCAGAAAAGATTATGTCCAACCGGAGAAAATTGATTCTACCGTCCTCACTCAAGGCGCTATTGAAGGCATGGTAAGGTCCGTTGACGATCCATACTCATATTATTTGAATCCAAGCGAATATAAACTGACTCAGGGAGACTTCGCCAGCAGCTTTGGCGGCATCGGCGCTACGGTTTCAATGAACAAAGACAAGCAGCCTATTATCGTGCATGTGCTTCCCAATTCCCCTGCCGAAAAAGCCGGGCTAAAAAGCAACGACATCATATTAGCTGTGAACGAAAAATCTACCCAGGATCTGAAGACCGATCAGGTAGTCGGACTGGTACGTGGAGAGATCGGAACAAAAGTCAAATTATTAATCCTGCATGAAGTTGACACTCAACCTGTAGACATCGAAATCGTCCGGGCTGAAATCAATCCCGCTTCGGTGGAATTCCACATGGAAGGGGACATTGCCTATATCCAAATCTCTAACTTCCACGCTAAAACCAATGAGGAATTCCGGAAGGCTCTGGCTGCCCCGGAAGTAAAAAATGCGAAAGGTATCATTCTTGACTTGAGGGACAATCCTGGCGGCTATGTCAACGTAGTAGTGGACATAGCCAGCAACTTTATCAAAGAGGGCGTCATTATTACCCTGCGGGACAATGCGGGCCAGACCCGATCTAACTCAGTTACTCCCAATGGCGTGTTTACCGATTTGCCCATGGTGGTACTGGTCAATCAATACAGCGCTTCCGGTTCTGAGGTCCTTTCTGGTGCTTTGCAGGACTACGGCAGAGCAACCATCGCCGGAACAGTCACCTTCGGTAAGGGAAGCTATGATTCTTTCTTCCAATTGCCAGATGGATCGGCTATCTACCTGACTACCGGCCGCTGGCTGACTCCCAAGGGAAGAGAGATCGAGGGTAAAGGCATTACCCCTGATATCGTAATAACCGAAACAGGAGATGCAGGCACCAAATGGGCAGTGGATTATCTGCACCAGGCTAAACACTAGGATGAATAAAGAGAGATTTGAATCGCTGGTGATAGGGGCTGTCGAATCATTACCGGAGGAATTTCAAGACCGGCTGGAAAACGTCGACCTGGTAGTCGAAGATTTGCCATCTGACTGGCAACTTAGAAAAACCCATCTCGGAACAGGATTCACCCTGCTGGGGTTATATGAAGGCGTACCTCTGACGAACCGGACCAGCAATTACGGGCTGGTAACACCGGATAAAATCACTATTTTTCAAAAACCGATTGAAGAAGCCTGTCGCAGCGGAGACGAAATGGAAATCAAAGAGCAAATCCGCAAAACAGTCATCCATGAGATCGCCCATCACTTCGGCATTGACGACAAACGCCTTAAAGAAATAGAAAACGAACGGGAATAAAGTAATTTTACCTTCCATATGCTAACCGTTCCGTCAACCAAAGGGGCAAACCGGCTTTCTGCATTCTGGTTTGAACAGCCGCTATATCGTAACTGACGCGGCGAAAAACAATAGTTGCAGTATCACTGTCATAGACTGCATAGGCCGCCCGGGGATCGCCGTCCCGCGGCTGTCCTACCCCGCCGGGATTAATAAAATAGCGGGAATCCTCCAGCTTGAGCGAAGCACCTGCTTCAGGCCTAACGGAATTGCAGGATTCACGGCACTGAAAATACTGGGCTACGTGGGTATGACCAGTGAGGCAGAAGCTGGTTTTCAAATGAGCAAGGTTCTCTTCAGCTTCCTTGCCCGACGTGATGTATTCCCAAATCGGCGAGCGAGGGCTGCCGTGGGCGAGGGTAAAATCGCCTTTTTCAACTATGAGAGGCAGTCCGGTTAGAAAACCAGTTTCCTCTTTGTTGAGCTGACATCTAGTCCAACTCGCAGCCCTGGCAGCGTCTTGATTAAAAACTGAGGTGTCCAGCTTACCTATAGCAACCAGATCATGATTCCCAGCCACACAAAGGCTGCAGCGGCTGAGGACGATTTCAAGGCATTCGTGAGGATCTGGACCATAACCTACAGAATCACCAAGACACCAGATTTCATCTACGCGCCCCAATTTTTCAAGATCCGCCAGTACCGCCTCCAGCGCAGTCAGATTAGAATGGATATCGCTTAAAATAGCATATCTCACTGGATTGCCTTCCGTTCAGCTGGTCATTTTATGCCGTATTATAACACTTACGGAACATCTCTTGTCATTAAATGCAAAATAAAGTACATTTTACATATGGCAAGAGCGATAAAGACAAAAATAGTATTTGTTTGCCAGACTTGCGGAAAGGAAAGCCCTAAATGGCTGGGGCGTTGTCCGGACTGCCAGACCTGGAACACCTTTGCAGAAACCAGCACAACCCAGACGGCTTCCAAGAAAGTGCCTGTCAGAGGTTCGCCTGCCCGCCATTTAGCCGGAATAGAGCTTAAGGACACCGTTCGCACCGTTCTGCCCATCAATGAACTCAACCGGGTTTTGGGCGGAGGTCTGGTGGCCGGTTCAGTTTCATTAATCAGCGGCGAACCTGGCATCGGCAAGTCCACTCTTTTACTTCAGATAGCTGATATGGTGGCAGGCTTGCGCGGCAATTCGGTCTATGTTTCAGCAGAAGAAACTGAACGGCAGATCAAACTGAGAGCCCAGCGTCTGGGAATAACAGGCGACAACCTATATCTAATGGCTGAGACCGATCTTGAAGTTATACTCAATGAATTGGATAATCTAAATCCCGGTTTTGTGGTGGTGGACTCTATCCAGACGGTTGGGCTTTCCGACCTGGGCACTGCCCCCGGCAATATAACCCAGGTGCGAGAATGCACCCTCAGGCTGCTGCAGTGGGCTAAAGCTAAAGAAGTGCCGGTCTTCATCGTCGGGCACATAACTAAAAGCGGGGACATAGCAGGGCCAAAGGCACTGGAACATATAGTTGACGTGGTATTGTACTTCGAAGGCACTCCTTTCAGTTCTTACCGCCTTTTACGCTGCGCGAAGAACCGTTTCGGCTCCACCAACGAAGTAGGCGTCTTTGAGATGCAGGAAAAAGGATTGATTCAGGTTGAAAACCCCTCTCAAGCTTTTCTGACGGAATACGAGGAAAACGTAGGCACGGTGGTGGCACCGGTCATGGAAGGTAATCGTCCGCTGCTCGTGGAGATACAGTCCCTGGCCACTACTTCCTATTTCGGTATGCCGCGCCGTATGGCCAACGGAGTTGATTATAACCGACTGCTACTAATTATCGCTGTTCTAACCAAACGCGCCAATTTAAGATTAGGCAACCAGGATATTCTGGTCAATGTGGCCGGTGGACTGAAGATCGAAGAGCCTGGTGCCGACCTGTCCATAGCTCTTTCAATTGCCAGCAGCTTTTATGATTCCGCTCTCAAGCCGGGCCTGGTGGTAGTTGGTGAAATAGGGCTGAGTGGAGAAATCAGGACAACCTCACACCTGGATAGACGAGTCGCCGAAGCCGCCCGTTTGGGCTTTAAAGGATGTCTAGTTCCTAGAAGCGGTCTGAAGTCGCTACCGCATTTTAACGACATCGAAGTAATCGGCGTAAGTTCCATCAAAGAAGCTATATTCAAAGGCCTCGTAAAAATTAAAGGCCGCAGCAAAACCGGAGAAGAGTCCGCCACTGAAGAACAGCTTTTTCAAGATAAAGACCCTGAAAAGGATAACTAAGTTTTCTAATTACGAATCTAGATATTTCCGGCTGGGATTTTCCCTAGCAATTCCGCCGCATTCTCCTTCATCACCCTGTGGACTACCTTGTTTTCCAATCCAGCACCCTTTAAAACCATCTCTGCAAAATCGAAGGTCAAAAGGTCTCTATCGGTATGCGCGTCGGAATCCAATATTAATTTCGCCCCGGCTTTCAAGGCCATTTGAGCTACGTGTCCATTAGTCAGGGAATGCCCTTTACGGGCAGTGATTTCCAGGAAAATACCACTGGCAGCAGCCAGTTTAGTTTCAGCTAAAGTGATAAAACCAGGATGAGCAAGGATATCCACATCAGGACTTCTCAGTGCAGCCAGGTTTGTCCCTTTCTCCACTGGTTCCACAGGCGTCTCTCCGTGAACCACTACAACCCAGGCACCCAACTCTTTGGCCTCCCTGGCCAGCGCGGCAATGGACTTTGGCGGGATATGAGTTAGCTCTATCCCTGGAATTGCCAGGATGTCCCAGTATTTTCGCGCCAAAGCGCACACCTGCACAATCTCCATCACGATCCGCTGCATGTCACCAGTTGAGGCATGATCAGTTAAAGCAATGGCCGAGTAGCCTGCTACAGCCGCCCGCCTGATCATCTCCATGGGAGAAAGTTCACCGTCGCTTAAAGAGGTATGAGTATGAAAATCCTGCAACAAAACCATCACCTTCCGGATAGAGGATAACATAAACAAAATGAGGAGGCAAGCCCGGTAATCATAAAATGAATATCCCGCGTTTTACGAATATTCAGTCTGTGGCTGTTCTGAGGCCTGCTGTTGGCAGCAACTTTGAAAGAAGACCTTGTGGGGTTGCCAGCGCTGGTTGGCGGCATCGTATTCCACCATCCCTACAAATACCCCTTCCTGGTTATAAACCCGGCCGAAGGCCCCCGGTTTGATCTCCGATGAGTTAGCT
>CAITCX010000129.1 GCA_903890885.1 uncultured Dehalococcoidia bacterium | reverse complement strand
CCAAAATAATTATGATATGGTTCATTTCAACTGAAGACCTTCATAAACTTCTGGCACGCACAGTTTCGTTAGCAGGAATAGACCATGAAATTTATCAAGTGAGGCAACAATGACTCGGGTTTTTGCATTTTTCAAACCCCCACAATTTGAGGACGAGGAGAAGACGCGTCAGGCATTCATCCTCCACGTCATCATGTGGGCACTCATCATCATACCCATACTTTATTTTGTTTATAACCTTCTTTTTTACCATGAAGTAACTAGATTTAGGCTGATACTGGTATTTTTCGGTATAGTGGCTAACGCGTTCCTGCTCACTCTTTTGCACCGCGGTTACGTCCGTAGTGCTTCCATAATCCAAGTCGCGGCCTTTTGGGTCTTCTTCACAACTATCGCGTGGACATTGGCCGGGTTACACCACCAAGCCTACCAGATCGGTTATGCACTGGTCATCTCTATTGCCGGGTTAATCATCGGTGTTCGTGGCGCCTTGATCATGTTGGGGTTATCCCTCCTGTCGGGTGGGCTTATGGTGATTGTTTCCGACATGGGCTGGTGGTCTTTTAAATCGCCAGACAAGGCGTTGAACATCTGGCTGGTCAGCGCCTTTATGTTTCCGGTGTTGGTCGTTCTTCAGTACCTGGCCGGAAGACTTCTTCGCACGGCTTTGGCTCAATCGCGAATAAGCCAGTCACAGTATCGGTTACTGGCCGACAACATGCGAGACCAAGTATGGCTCATGGATCTGAACTTAAAACCTACATACATCAGCCCATCGGTTGAAAAGTCACGCGGATACACATTTGAAGAAATTGTGCAACTTCCGCTGGATAAGCATCTCACGAAAGCATCTTTACGTTCGGCGACGGAATTTTTCGCAAATGAGATGCCCAGGGCGCTGGCAGATCCAAGCTATTTTTTAAGGCATTCACTGGAACTGGAGTTCTATCGTAAAGACGGTTCGACTTTATGGGTAGAAAACGCGTTTAGTCTCATCCGTGACGAAAATGGTAAGCCTTTGTCTATACTGGGCGTAGGTAGAGACATCACCGCGCGCAAGCTGGCTGAGTCCCAGCGGGAGGCTACGCTCGTTGCACTGCAAGAGAGCAGGAAAAAATATCGGCGCATCGCCGAGAATATGAACTGTATAATAACTGAGGTGGATACCCGTGGCATTATTAAATATATTAGCCCTTCCTCCAGGAGGATTCTGGGGGATAAGCCGGAGGTCATTGGCCAGTCTTCACATATTTCAATTCATCCAGAAGATCGGGATCGGGTAGCAACTGAATACATGGAAGGAGTTAGCGCGAAAAAGAACAGAACGACGGAGTACCGCGTCCAGCATGCGGATGGACACTATATCTGGCTGCATTCATCCGGTCGTTCCCTGTTCAATGACTCAGGAGAGTATTCTGGCATGATAGTCACCAGCGAAGACATCACCTCCCGCAAGCAGGCAGAAGAAGAAAAGCGCATCCTCGAAGAACGCCTGCAACATGCCGACAAGATGGAAGCCATCGGCACACTGGCCGGAGGCATCGCCCATGACTT
>CAITCX010000128.1 GCA_903890885.1 uncultured Dehalococcoidia bacterium | reverse complement strand
TGAGTTGACGGCGCATCAGAACGTTTATTTACCCGGCATGATGCTGGGGGCAAACGGAACAAATTTTAAACAAAAAGCCATGGACTTACTTGAAATGGTGGGTTTGGAACACAGAATACATCATTACCCTAAAGAACTCTCTGGCGGAGAGCAGCAGCGCGTGGCCATTGCCAGGGCTTTAATCAATAATCCCAGGTGTCTGCTGGCAGATGAACCCTGTGCCAACCTGGATACCATTTCCAGCAGGATAGTCATGGAGACCATAGTCAAACTGAACAAAGAATATAAAGTCACGGTGGTCTTTGTTTCGCATGATCCAGACGATTGCAAATACGCCCGCAGCGTTCTGACTTTAAGTGACGGACGTTTGGCGGGAGATTTGAAGTGATTTTAAATAGAATCATTAAGTCATTCAAGGTTGCCGGTTTTTTGGCTTATACCTCTGTCACCAAGGGGAACTCGTGGGTCATCCTGCTGACCATCCTGATACTGGTACTGGTATCTCTGAATTTACTATTCGTTCCCAGCCTGTTGAACGGTTTGAATAAATCCGCCAACAGTGTGTTCGTCAGGTTTTTCTCGGGAAACATCATCATAGAATCCAACCAGGACAATTACCTGATTAACCGCGTTAAACACCTCATTCCGGAAATTGAAGGTATACCGGGTGTCCGAGCTGCTACTCCCAGAGGCTATACCGGCGGCAAAATCAGCTATCAAAACAATCAAATCAACACCAATATTTACGGCATCGATCCTGAAAAAGATCAGTCCGTTTTTGATACCTCGAAATACCTGATCGAAGGCAGCTATCTGAAAGCCAGCGACCATGACCAGATATTAATGGGCATAGAAATCGCCGGCGCCGATAAAACCGATATTTCTCTGTATGCCAGGTCTTTAAAGAACGTCCACGCCGGAGACCAGGTTACGGTGAAATATAACAACGGCATCTCTAAAACTTATACCGTGAAAGGCATCTTCAGTACCGATTTTTACCAAACTGATTTGCAGGTATTTGTTAGCTCAAGCGAACTCGAGGACATCAATCCTAAATTCCAGAATGCCGCTAATACTATTCATGTCAAGACCGCAGAGGGCGCCGATTTATCCGCAATTACTAAATCCATATCAGGGCTCAAAGAGGATATCAAGATTTACACGTGGCAGGACTATGCCGGGGGTATCATCAGCAGTATGACACAGAGCTTTGATATAATAAAGACTATTTTGCGCCTGGTAAATACCCTGGTAGCCGGTTTTACGATCTATATCATTACCTTTATTGATGTGGCTAACCGTCGCCGGCAAATAGGTATTCAAAGAACCATCGGCATTTCTCCTTTTTCGATCAGCTATGCTTATATCCTGCGGGCACTTTTCTATTCGCTGGTGGCTATCACTATTTCCGGCCTGGTTTTCAACTTTTACGGCCTTTTGCCGCCGGAAGCCCGGTTTTCCTTTCATTTTCCCTTTGGAGTGGCTTACCTTATCTCTGATATCAGGGACACCTTCAATACAGCCTTCTTATTGCTGGGAGTATCGGTATTAGCGGCCGTTATTCCGGTAGCAGGGGTATTAAGAAGCAAATTGATAGACATCATATGGGGTTAAAATAGTCCATAATAAAAAGGAGAAATATGATGCGATTAATGAAGATAATAACCATACCACTGCTTCTGATTAGCCTTATAAGCGCGCTGTCCTGCAGCAGATCAAATGCATCTGAATCTACCGTTAAATCCGCACCGGCAGCAAGTCAGCAGGCAAGCGCCCTGGTGAACGGAACGGGTGAGATAATCGCCTCTTCTGATGACAAGTTAGCCTTCAAAAACGGCGGACAGATAACCAGGATATTGGTCAAAGAAGGCGAGGCAGTCACCAG
>CAITCX010000127.1 GCA_903890885.1 uncultured Dehalococcoidia bacterium | reverse complement strand
CCAGCGCAAAGGCGGGTACAATAATCTTGCCGCCTCTTTTAACCGTTTCGTTAATGATTCTTGCCAGCCTGGTGCCCATCTGGGTTATATCCTGGTGCAGCCTGTTGCCGTAAGTGCTTTCAATGATTAGTATATCTGCATCGGTGACTGGGGCAGGATCGCGGATAATCGGTAAATTGGGACGCCCCAGATCGCCTGTATAACATAGTTTCAAGGGGCGGCCGTTGTTCTCGAATTCAATAATAGTGCTGGCCGAGCCGATTATATGGCCGGCATCTCGGAAAACAGCTTTGCTGCCATCCAGGTTAAAATAGCGATCATAGCCGTGGCCTTGCAGTAGATTAATCACAGGTGGTATGTCTCTCGTGGTATATAAAGGGTCTACCGGTGGTTGATGATGTTTCCCGCGTATTTTGTTGACAAAGTTTATGTCATTCTCTTGAATATGCGCAGAATCCATTAGCATAATGTTAACCAGATCGGCGGTTGCCAGAGTGCAGTGGATATCCCCGTTAAAACCCTTTTTAACCAGGTTAGGCACATTACCGATATGATCGATGTGGGCGTGGGACAGGATTAAACTGTCTATGGAGGCCGGATCGAATGGAAAATTCAGGTTTATTTCATAGGTGTCCTTACGTCTGCCTTGATATAAACCGCAATCCAGCAGGATTTTATGATTATCTGTTTCTATCAAATGCCTGGAACCGGTGACATTTCCCACTGCGCCTGTAAAAGTAATTTTTATCATTATATAGCCTGCCTTCCAGTAATAGCCTGTCTTAAATACCAGGATGTGATGATATCTACTACCTCTTTAGGCTCATCGCTTAATCTAAGCAGCTTGAGATCATCATCAGTAATATAACCATTAGCCAGTGCCTGTCCTTGCAGCCATTCCAGAAATCCTTTCCAGTAGGCAGAATTGAACAGAATCACCGGGAAGGGTTTTATTTTCTTGGTTTGTATAAGAGTGAGCACCTCGGTCAATTCGTCCAGAGTTCCCATTCCGCCCGGTATGATAATAAAGGCAGTTGAGTATTTAACCAGCATAATTTTACGGGCAAAGAAGTGATTGAAACTTAGCGAAACATTGGTGAAGGCGTTGCTCACTTGTTCTTCAGGCAATTGTATATTCAGCCCGATCGACTTCACTCCGGCTTCATGGGCACCCAGATTGGCAGCTTCCATCGCGCCGGGGCCGCCGCCGGTAATGACATTAAAACCCTCTTTGCCAATCAAATAGGCGATCTCGCGGGTCTTTTCATAATCATACGTACCCGGCTGCAGACGTGCCGCTCCGTAGATAGTCACCGCAGGCTCAATGCCTGATAAACGGTCGAAACCTTCCACCAGTTCTCCGATAATCCGGAACAAACGCCATGAGTCTTCTTTGGCTAGCTGGTTTATCTCAAATTTATCATTCATGAGTCTCCTCAAATAGGCATGCAGAAATAAATCTATTTACAAAGCATATGTGCTATTCCAATACCTGTCAAGTAGAATAGCCAGATTCAGCCCGCTATGGTTTTGTGCTATACTGCGGAGGTATCAAAGCAATAAGGAGAATCAAACGTGGTAAAAAGAGGCGATGGCCGCAGCTTCAATCAGCTTAGAAATGTTAAAATAACTCCCGGTTACCTCAGCTATGCCGAGGGTTCGGTGTTAATAGAAATGGGTAATACCCATGTCATATGCGCGGTAACTCTGGACGACCGTGTTCCGCCCTTTTTGAAGGGTACCGGCAAGGGCTGGGTTACGGCAGAATATTCAATGCTTCCTCGCGCTACTCTGACCCGTACTCAAAGAGACTCCAGCCAGGGCCGGATTAACGGCCGCAGCCAGGAAATCCAGCGTTTGATCGGGCGTTCTTTAAGATCGATTACCGATCTGGATGCCCTGGGTGAAAGACAGTTAATAGTTGATTGCGATGTCATTCAGGCCGACGGTGGTACTCGCACCGCTTCCATCACAGGCTCATATGTGGCCTTATACCAGGCGCTCAAACACATGAAATCCAACGGTATGATATCCGCTATCCCTTTGAAAAACGCGGTGGCAGCCACCAGCGTAGGCATTGTTCGCAGCTACATGATGCTGGATTTATGTTACGCCGAGGATTCCCAGGCTGAAGTGGATTTTAATGTGGTAATGACTGATCAGGGCAATTTCGTAGAAGTTCAGGGCACAGCTGAGAATAAAACCTTTTCTAAAAGTTCTCTGGATGGATTAATTGAACTGGCTCAGGGCGGTATTCAGCAATTATTCGATGTTCAGAAAGCTGTTATCCAGACTCTTTAAGCTAAGGCCGGATCTGGCCCCTGCCGAAAATGATCCATTTATAGGTGGTTAATTCGCGCAGTCCGAGAGGCCCTCTGGCATGGAATTTTTGTGTGCTGATGCCTACCTCCGCTCCCAGGCCAAACTGGCCGCCGTCGGTGAAACGCGTGCTGGCATTAAGATAAACACAGGCTGCATCCACCTCGTTTAAAAAACGCATTCCAGAAGTATAATCTTCGGTAACAATCGCTTCAGAGTGTCCTGACCCATATTTTTCAATGTGAGCCAGTGCCTCATCCAGCGAGTCTACGACTTTAATGGCCGCGATTAAGGCCAGAAATTCTTTGCCCCAATCTTCCGGCACGGCGGCTTTGAGTGTAAGATTCTGGTTTTTTCTGAGGATTGCCAGTGACCGCTCATCGCAGTGCATTTCTACCCCGCCTTTGTTCAACTCATCTCCCATTAAGGGCAGATATTGAGCGGCGATATCCTGGTGCACGATCACAGAATCCAGGGCGTTACACACTGTGGGCCTCTGCACTTTGGCGTTATAAACGATGGCTAACGCATTTTTAATATCGGCGCTTTTATCGATATAGGTATGGCAGACCCCGATGCCGCCGGTTACCACCGGCATATTGGCCGTTTCAGCCACAAACTTGATGAGACCGGCGCCGCCGCGCGGAATGATCAGGTCTATGTATTGGTTTAATTTCAGCATGTGTTCTACCAGGGCATGATCAGTATTATCTATAAACTGTATGGCTCCATCCGGAATACCGGCGCGGTAAGCAGCTTCCTGTACCACTTTAACCAGGGCTTTATTGGAGTGGAGAGTCTCCTTGCCGCCACGCAAAATTACCGCATTGCCGGATTTCAGACACAAAACCGAGATATCAATGGTAACATTTGGCCGGCTTTCATAAATGGAACCTATTACCCCCAGGGGCACCCGCTTTTTTCCGATAACCAGGCCGTTAGGTAATGTCCTGTTATCCGACATTTCACCTACGGGGTCCTGCAGGGCAGCCACAGTCATTACATCTCTGGCCATACTATCCAATCTGGTCTCGTTTAACATGAGCCTGTCCAGCAAAGCCGCATTCATACCCGCAGCCTCTGCCTGGCGGTAATCCAGACTGTTAGCGGCCAATATCTCTTCTTTATGCGTTATCAGATCTTTGGATATATTGGATAAAGCTTTATTCTTAATTTCCGTGGATATGAAGGCCAGACGGCGTGAAGCTGCCCTGGCTGCTCTGGCTTTTCCTTCTAATTCCGCATATAAATCTTTCATTCATCTTCTCCAATGCGACCGAAATAATGGATAGTTAGACCATCACCAGATTATTACGGTGAATTACTTCCGCTCCGTAATCGAATCCCAGGATGCCGGCAATTTTGCGGGAATGTAGTCCTTTGATAGTTTTGACATCACTGGCCTGGTAGTTAGTGATGCCTGATCCCAGGCGGTTTCCCTGGATATTAAACACATCCACCATGTCACCCCGTTCAAATTCCCCTTCAACATTTACAATCCCGGCAGCCAGTAAACTGCTTCCCTTCTTGTTTAATGCTTCGACTGCTCCAGCATCTACAAATAGTTTTCCCTTGGCGGAAAGACCGGCCAGCATCCAGCGTTCCCGGCTTTCAAGCTTACTGGCGGTGGGTAAAAAGCGCGTACCAATAGATTCTCCCGAAATTAACCTGGTTAAAACATCTTTCTCGGTGCCTTTAGCTATTATCACCGTAATCCCACAGGCAGTGGCCATCTTAGCGGCCTGCAATTTGGTCAACATCCCGCCGGTGCCCAGTCCGGAACGGCTGCCGCCCGCCAGCGTAAAGATTTTCTCATCAATCCTTTTAACTTCTTTGATTAATTGCGCTTCAGGATCGCTTCTGGGATCGGCAGTATACAGACCTTCGATATCGCTTAAAATAATCAATAAATCGGCGTCTATCAAGTTAGCAACCATGGCAGACAGATTGTCGTTGTCACCGAAACGGGCGCCCTGGATTTCTTCGATAGCCACCACATCATTCTCATTCACAATGCCGATAACGTTGAGTTCGATTAGCGCCAGCAGGGTATTGCGGGCATTTAAATACCCGGCCCGGTCGCAGAGTACTGCTCTGGTGAGCAAGGCCTGAGCAATATTGATGTTGTATTTATCAAATAGTTTTTCGTAGATGGACATCAAATAGCTCTGTCCGACCGAAGATAATACCTGCTTGTAGGGAATACCTTTGATCTTTTTGGGTAGTCCTAATTTATAACGGCCGCAAGCCACAGCACCCGATGTGACAACGGAAAGCTCGATGTCCTGGCTGTGCAAACCAGCCAGCTGGCGCACCAGTTCGGACATCATTCCGGGGTCCAGGTGATCGCTGCCGCTCGTAAGCAGACTGGTGCCGAACTTGGCTACAATACGTTTGTATTGAATTTCGTCTTTTTTCGCTTTCACTTCTTCAAGTTTCCCCTGCTTCTTAGATCAAACTCATTATATCAATCTAAGTTATAATGAACAACACACATTTGTAGATAATATTGGTGTTAAGACCCCAACAAGATTCAAACATTAGCTTGCAGGCATGACACTATTGCCGTCTGAAGGTATAATATATCATTATTATCCGAGGCGAAGATTTGAAAAATAATTTACATAACATCTCTCCGGAATGGTGGGAGACGGGGTTTGAGGCCGATTGGAAAAAGGTCTATGCGCATAAAAAGCAGGATACCCGGCGTGAGGTGGAAGGCATAGTTCAGTTGCTCGGACTGCCGGTTCGCAGTCGCATCCTCGATGTAGGTTGTGGCCCGGGTCGCATCGCTATTCCACTGGCTAAGCGCGGCTATCGGTTGACTGGATTGGATTTTTCCGGCGATTTATTGAAGTCGGCCGGTAAGAAAGCTGCTCTGGCAGATCTGGAAATCGAGTGGATACAGGGCAATATGCGCCGCATAGGGGTGCGCAACCGTTTCGACGCCGCGATCAGCATCTTTACATCCTTTGGTTATTTCGCAGATCAGGAAGGGGATCTTCAAACCTTGTTATCTGTTCGCCAGGCCCTGAAAAAGAACGGAAAGCTGGTCTTAGACCTGGAGAATCCGGACCAGGTATTGAAGCTAATCAAAGCGCAGGCCGGCCAACCTGATTTGTCATTGCTGGATAAGCGCGGCGGGCAAGTGGAAAGCCTGACTGAATATGATGAATTAACCAGGAGAGTCACGATCAACCTTAAGTTGAAACCGGGAAGCGAGCTTGAAACCAGGCACATTCAGGCCAGTCACCACTTGTATAATCTACCTGAAATAACAGAATTAATGGAAAAAGCTGGGCTGCAAGTTCGGGCGGTCTTCGGTGACTTCGATTTG
>CAITCX010000126.1 GCA_903890885.1 uncultured Dehalococcoidia bacterium | reverse complement strand
TTCCTGTTGCCAAAGACCTAAAAACTCAGGTGTAATAAAAAGGCTTTCCCTGGTTAAAGGGGAACGTTTTCGCTTGAGATACTCGATTACCGGGTTATCTCCCCTGATTTTAAGACGACCGAGTGCATCGTTTTTTTCAACTGATGCGATAATTTGCGCCTCGTAATCGCCGTTGTTGTCCCCAAAAAGCAATCCAGCTTTACTGCAATCCAATGCTCGAGTGGTTAATTTCAGAAGTTCGTTACCCTGATCTTTCAAACTAAACACGTTATGGATTTTATCAGCAAATTCGGTTAACTTTTTCCGATAGTTAAAACTCTCGCCTTGAAACACCTTACCAATCAGACGCGTCATCAAAACTCGCGCCTTGTAGAGTATCAAAACTGAGATAATAGCTGCCGTTGCGGCAGCAAAGAAAGTTGCGGTAGTCAATTGACTATCAATTAAATCATGAAATATCAGCAGTATAAACCAGAAAGAGGCGATGCTGATTATGCCAACACATGTCCAGGCGAATCCACGACGTAAGACATAGCGGATGTCTACCATTTGATGTCCAACTACTGTGTAGCTAAGCACCAAAGCAACAATGATATTGCCAATGTACGCGAGGGAAAAAGCGCCTGAAAACGGGGAAATAGCCAGTGAGATAGAGACTATCAGCACTCCCAGACAGAGAAGCAGCGAGACAGTCTGGTTAAAGATGACCGGATTGTCCTGGTTTTTCAGACGGGGCCAGAAGACGTAGATGTTCCGCGCCGCCAGCAGAAGTAACGGAATAGCGATAATATAAGCCGACCAACCGTATTCTGGCAAAGTGGTTGCACCTTCCTGTACCAGTCCATGCGGTATTATGCCGAAAGCCACGAAACCAACAATTAAAGCTAACGACCCATAGGCTAAAGGTAACCAGTGCCTTTTATCAGCCTGAAAAAAGGACGAACTTAAGCAGTGAAATTGGATTGCCATCCAGGAAAATAGGCAAATAATGATGCGAATCAAGACAGCGGCGGCTCCAGGAAAATAATTGCTGCGAAAAATAAAATCTGCCAGACTCCATAAACAAGCTGCTATTAAAAACAACAATAATAGAATGTGCTGTCTGTGCCGGGGCCGGGCTCCGATAGTAGACAATAGTAAAGGAATATAAGCAATTGTAGCTACCAACGGTATGAAGATATAAATATTCATATAAAGAATATTATGGTTCCATTTTCCTGGCGCTGTCAAGCAATTTGCCACTTGATTGACTAATAAGGACTAAAATACTATCTGACCAAGATGTTCTCCCGTTTAGTCAGAATTAAATTAACCTTTCAACCGGAGCAGCAAATAACTCAGCCGTCTCTCAGACAAGCCAACATATATTTTAATAGCTTGAGAAAAGCTGAAAACGGATCATGCTATATCATCAGTTCACAAGCCCAGTTTCAAACTGGCTGTTATACAAGGAAGCATAGAAACCATTTGCAGCGATCAAAGAAACATGATTGCCTTGTTCGACTATAGCTCCATCCCGTATTACCAGAATGATGTCGGCGTTGCGAATAGTTGACAACCGGTGAGCAATAATAAAACTGGTGCGGTTCTTCATCAACTTATCCATGGCTTTTTGTATCAGGATTTCTGTCCTGGTATCCACCGAACTGGTAGCTTCATCCAGTATCAATATTCTAGGATTAGCCAGGACTGCGCGGGCAATGGTAAGAAGCTGCTTCTGCCCTTGAGAGATATTGCTGGCCTCTTCATTCAACACCATCCCGTAACCCCCTGGCAGGGTATGGACGAAATGGTCAACATAGGCAGTTTTGGCTGCAGCGATAACCTCTTCATCTTTTGAGATGGAATTACCATAGCGAATATTCTCTTTAATGGTGCCATTGAACAGCCAGGTATCCTGTAAAACCATCCCGAATATGCTGCGCAGGTCATTCCGGCGCATCTGGCGGATGTCTACGCCGTCAATTTTAATGGAACCGCCGTTAACGTCGTAGAAACGCATTAGCAGCTTGACAAGAGTAGTCTTGCCGGCACCGGTAGGGCCGACTATGGCCACCCGTTGACCAGACTTTATATCTACCGAGAAATTATTAATGATGATTTTATTGGGATTGTAACCAAAATCGATTTTATCAAAAGTAACCTGTCCCTGAACGTTGTCCAATTTGATGGGTTGAGATGACTCAGGGGTTTCCTCCTCTTCTCCCAGAAAATCAAAAACACGCTCAGCGGCCGCCGCGGTGGATTGTAAAAGACCTGCAATATTAGCGGCCTGAGAAATGGGCTGGTTGAACTGCCTGGCATACTGGATGAAAGCCAAAATGTCACCCACCTTAATCGTCTTTAATATGGCTAGATAGCCTCCAACGATGCATATCGCCACATAGCCAAGGTTTCCAATGAACATCGTGACTGGCATCATCATGCCGGAGAAAAACTGGGATTTCCAGGCCACACCGTACAACCTGCCATTAACACCGTCAAATTTATGAATAGACTTATCTTCACCGTTAAAAGCCCTCATGACGTTATGACCTGCATACATCTCTTCGATGTGCCCGTTGATCTCACCCAGAAATTTTTGGTGCTGTTTATAATACTTCTGAGACCGCTTAACAAAGAAAGTAATCAACAAGACGGATAAGGGCACTGTTATAAGAGCTACCAGCGTCATAATCCAGTTGATAGTAAACATCATGATCATAATACCGATAATCATGACGATTGACGAAACAATTTGGGATAGACTCTGACTGAGAGAGTTGTAGATCGTGTCTACATCGTTTGTAACTCGGCTTAAAACATCGCCGTAGGACTGTTTGTCGAAATATTTCAAAGGCAAACGATTTATCTTTTCAGCGATGCTATTACGCAGATTATAGGTTAATTTCGCTGAGACATTAGCAATAATCAGGCCCTGAATATAGCTGGCACCTGCACTGAATATATACAGGACTATCAAGAGCAGAATAACATTACCAATATAGGTAAAGTCGATAGCTGCTCCGGGCACGTGCATTATTTTATTAACAGCTCCGTCAAACAAGACGGTTGTAGCATTGCCCAAAATCTTGGGTCCGAAGATGCCTAAAGCTGTGCTGGCAATGGCCAATATCAGCACAATCAGGATGCGCACGCGGTACGGCCTCAGGTATTGCAGCAGTTTAATCATGGTGGATTTAAAATTGCGGGGCTTTTCGCCACTCATGTTCATACCCATAGGTCCTCTTCCAGGACCTGGACCGGGTCCGTGAACCTGCGCTGATTGATTCTTATCGAATTGGGCACCTATGGACTTTTTACTAATACGCTCACTCATCAGGCCAGTTCCTCCTTTGAAAGCTGGGATAAAGCAAGCTCACGGTAAACTTCGCAATTGTCCATCAATTCTTTATGTGTACCTTTACCGGCGATTCTGCCGTCATCCAGAACCACTATACTATCGGCGTTCATAATAGTGCTGATTCTCTGACCAACTATCAAAACCGTAGCCTCATCGGTCTCTTTCCGCAGGGCCCGCCTTAACTCGGCATCTGTCCGAAAGTCCAGTGCCGAAAAGCTATCATCGAAAATATAAATCTCGGGTTTTTTCGCCAAAGCTCTAGCGATGGAAAGCCTTTGTTTCTGACCGCCGGAGAGATTCGCGCCGGCCTGAGCAATATCGGTTTTAAAGCCATTTTCACTGCCTTTAACAAACTCCAGGGCTTGAGCAATAGCTGCGGCCTTCTCAACATCCGCTTCAGAAGCATTATCATTACCGTATTTTATGTTGTTTTCCACTGTTCCTGAAAACAGGGTGCTTTTCTGGGGTACGTAACCTATTTTATCGCGCAAGTAGTGCTGGGTAACTTCTCGAACATCCAGATTATCCAGCAGGATTTTACCTTCTGTAACATCGTAGAAACGCAAAATAAGATTAATTAAAGTTGATTTACCGCTGCCTGTACCACCAATAAAAGCAGTAGTTTCCCCAGGTTTTACCACAAATGAGATATCTTTCAGAACATAGTCATCGGCACCTGGATATTTAAAACAGACCTGCTTAAATTCAACCGCGCCTTTAACGCCGGTGGCCGATTGTAGGGGTTTAGCGGGATCTACAATAGTTGGTGCAGTCTCGAGTACTTCACTGATGCGTTTGGCAGAAATACTGGCCCGGGGAAGCATGATAAAGGTCATGGAGACCATCATAAAGGACATAAGAATTTGTGTAGTGTACTGCATAAAGGCCATCATATTGCCAACTTGAATATTTCCGGCATCTATCTGCTTAGCTCCGAACCATATAATCAAGAGCAAAACACCATTCATCACCAGCATCATACCAGGCATCATAAAGACCATGACCTTGTTGATAAAAAGATTGGTATCGTTTAAATCAACATTGGCTTTATCGAATTTCTTCATCTCATAAGTCTGAGTATT
>CAITCX010000125.1 GCA_903890885.1 uncultured Dehalococcoidia bacterium | reverse complement strand
CGGCGACCACCGAGATCTACACAGGCGAAGACACTCTTTCCCTACACGACGCTCTTCCGATCTTCCGCTATTGTAGGCGGCGTCCCTTCCCGAATAAGGCTTTCAAGAGCAGCTAATCCATTGCGGACACCTTGATCGTAATCACTATTTTTAAAATAAGGAATTACCTCTTTATCAAGAATGCGCCCGGTCCGCCCGTCTGTAATCACTGGTTCTAACCCATAACCTACCTCAATTCTGACTTTATGGTCGGTAAAGGCGACTAGAAAGAGTACACCGTTATTTTTTTCTTTTTTACCGATATCCCAGGCAGCGAAAAGGTCAGAGGCATATTGCTCGATAGAAGCGCCATCCAGACTGCCTACCGTCACGACTGCCACTTCTGCCGTTGTGTCTTCTTCTAATAACGCCAGTTGCTCCTCAAGTTGCCTTGCAGTGCTATCTGATAACAGAGAAGCAAAATCATTTACATAGCCCCTCGGCGCGGGAAAATCCGCTGCCAGTCCCGGTTGACTGGCCAGCGCTATGAATAGCAAAACTAAGGTGACAATTCTACCAGCGAGCTTCATTACTGTAAATTAACCTTCGGAGCCGTAGATGCTCCGGTATCCGCCTTAAAATACTGACGGCTTTCAAATCCGAACATCGAGGCCACCAGATTTGTGGGAAACCTTTTAATAGCTGTATTGTAATCTTGGACTACTGTGTTATAACGCTGGCGCTCGATATTGATGCGGTTTTCCGTACCGGAGAGTTCGTCCATCAAAGTGGTAACAACCTCCACCGAGCGCAAGGTAGGATAGTTCTCCATGATGACCAGCAAACGACCCAGGGCGGTTTCTACTTCACTGCCGGCAGCAGCCTTTGCATCCGGGGTCTGAGCACCGGCATAACGGGTACGGGCATCGGCTAATTGAGCGAAAATCGTCTTTTCCTGGGTCATATAACCTTTGACCGATTCAACAAGGTTAGGAATTAAATCAAAGCGGCGCTGATACTGAGCTTCCACCTGCGCCCATTGTGCATCGATGGCCTGATTTTTGGTAACCAGTGAGTTATAGGTGCCCCAAAATGAGGCCCCCACGATGATGACTAGTAAAACAACCACTCCGATAGCAACGAAGCAACCAATTCTGCCTTTCAACATTTTTCTCCCTTGCGTAAAATAGGTCAACTGTCTTTTTAATTCTACTATATATTCTGGAGAGTAAAAAAACGATTGTCAACGAGCTAAAAGGGGTATCTTTACTCCGACAGATGCCAAACTATTAAACCGAGGAATGGAAAAGGAGATAAAAATGCGCTGAGAATAAATGATAACATTAATGGATTCCCAATCACACAAAGAGAGGAGGATATTGTATCAATACCCTCCTCGAGTTACCTTCTCAATCACCACTCACCTGCGATACTAAATACCGCATAGAGTCATATCCGTTGACTCTCTCCCTTTCTCTTACGAGTGGAATATGAGTTCCGACGGCCCTGCGGTTAAGCAGGGCGCTAAATGGGAAATAGCCAGACTCCAATAAATTTACTTAATTGCATTTTGCACCTCCAATTTCGATCTGGGTGCGTGAGACTTTTTCCATCTCACACGTTTATCTTATGCGTTCTAAGCCTTTTTGTCAAGTCAGGCACACTAAGCATATCCCGCATCCGATAATTTTTTAACTAATTCCGCGTTACCCGGCTCCACTAGCACTGACCCATCTGCGAATACAATAGTCGGCACGCTTTTATAACCCTTGTTGATTTTTTCTACCAGAACGCTTGCATCCTGGTCTGTCTCGATATCAATCCATCTGAATGGCGCATTCATTTTCTGGAATACCTGTTTGGCCCTTGCGCAATCCGGACACCATTTTGTTCCGTATATTCTTATCTGGGTATCGTTTCTCATGTCTTTTTATCCCTTATCTATTCAAGACTAATATTGAAATCATAACGGTTTTTTAATAGCGCACACTGGATAGCCAGCTCAAATCTAACCGTACTCTTTGTGCGGACCTTATGTAAAAGGCTATACTCAAAAGTGCCAGGAGAGCTGCACACCATAAGGTGATTTCGGCAGCATTCCACAGCCAGGCTGTATTGAAACCTATTAACAAGCCCGCCAACGCCAATCCCTGAAGCAGCATTTTAAACTTGCCCCAGGCGTTTGCCCGCGCTTGAAATTTGCGGCGAGTGACTTTCGAGAGCAACATTAATAAAATTGTCATCAATATTATGGCAATTTCAACCCCGACTGTACTCCAGATTACATAAATACTTAAACGTCCCGGTGCTGCTATAAACAAAACCACTACCACAAATACTTTGTCTACAGATGGATCAAGTAACGCCCCGAACCTGCTGATCTGGCCTCGATAACGTGCATGCAAACCATCCAGAACGTCTGTAAACCAGGCCAAAAGATAGAGTCCAACCATCCAACCCCAGTTCTCATTCTGATATGCCAGAAATATCGGAACCAGCAAAAGCGCCCGGAACAGCGTGATCAGATTGGCCGGAACCCACCCTGGAATAACTTTGATAAAACCAGAAACCTTCTCGATATTCCAGAATATTTTGGATTTTAAAGAAACTGTTACGGCGTTCTTATATTTCTCTGTCATCTCAATATAAACTATAATAGAAATACAACTTTTTAGGAAACTCTGATTTAAATTGCTTTTACGGAGGGACGGATTGGCAAATCCTAATCAGAATAATAGGGTTTTATTGAGGTTTAATTTCCCCAATCTTATCACCGGTTTACGGATAGTTTTAACTTTTATTGTCATCTATGTTCTATTGAGCAACCACAGGACAACTTCAACGATTGCGGGAATATTTTTAATTCTGGCCTGGGCAACCGATTTTATCGACGGTTATTTGGCTCGCCGTTTTCATTCAGTCACCGAGGCTGGAGGAGTGTTCGATCTGGTGGCTGACCGTTTTCTGATGATAACAGTCTTGATCATTACTATCACTCTGGGTTATTGGGCACGCACTACCAATTTTATGCTATTTAATAATCCTTATCTGTTTGCCGTGTCTGTACTGGCGGCTGACTTTGTGCTTTTACTGGGAATAATCGTCTTCATAATAAAGCGCCGAAAAAGGAAACTTATATTTCCTACCGCTCCCTATATTGCCCGTTTTACTTTCTCAGTCCAGATGACTACTCTGGTGGCTGGAGTGTTTAGTTTCGGTCCGGACTGGTTACTGGCCGGAATGATGTATCTGACTATCCTGTTCACTTTGATCTCGGCCTATGTGTATCTGAAAGTGGGCGGTTATGTCTTCACCAGGTGATCCGCGGAGGTTGGATTTGGAAATAGTACCCGGTATCCACAAAATCGATGCAACTCTGGGTGTTAACTGTTATCTTATTTCAACAGAAATCGGCTGGTTGATTGTAGATACCGGTCTGCCAGGACAGGAGAAGAAAATCCTCCATAATCTTCAGAAACTGGATATCAAGCCGTCTTCAGTAGCCTTTATCGTCTTAACTCATGCCGATCTCGACCATATAGGTTGTGCCAGGGCATTGAAAAAGGCCACCGGGGGCAAAATCGCCATTCATCCATCTGATGTGCCCGTCTTAACTGGAAAACAGCCTTTTAAAACTATCAACAATTTTGTTAAACCTGCTGTTAAACTGATGTTTTACCTGCTGCGCTATCAACCGGTAGAACCCGATATTCTGCTAGAGGATGGCATAAAACTGTCAGGCTGGCAGGTTTTACATACTCCAGGGCATACTCCCGGCAGCGTCTGCCTGTTTCAACCTGGCAAGTCCATAGTGGTGGGAGATGCTTTGAGAACCAGCTGGCAGGGTCATCCGCGCCCGATTTCCCGCCGCATTTGTTTGGATCTGGCTCAAGCCAGGCAGTCCTTGATCAATATTGCAGCCTTGAATTATGAGGTCTTACTGCCGGGACACGGTGCACCCTTAGTCAACGAGGCAAGTTTGATAATCCGCAGTATGGTTAAACGGGTCACCGCCAAACCACTAAGCACCAGAAAGATATTGGGAATATATTGACTTCTTCAGATTTCCATTAAGAAATTCAGAACAATGCGGTTAAATACATCCGGATTCTCGATGAAAAACACGTGCGACTTGCCTTCAACCTTGACTAATTTAGACCCGGGAATCAAGGTTGCCAACTTGTCTGATGACGAAGGCAGTATCACGCGGTCGGCTGTGCCGGTAAGTACCAGTGTGGGTTCTTTAATGCAGGGCAACCTGCTAGTAGAATCGAATTGATAGGCAGCCTTGCTCTTGCTAAGAATTGCCGGCCTGCAGGCCAAGCGGTTCTTAACAAATGCCACAGGCAAAAGCATTAACCTATACAGACGGCGATTCAGCATCAACTCTGCCATGCCATCCAGCATTCGAAAGAAGGGCAGCTTCATAATACGAAATATCTCAGGGGTAGGTCCACTGGCCTCCGAGATATTTGCGAAGGTAGTCGCCAGCACCAGTTTACCAACCCTCTCAGGAAATTGAAGCACTACTTCTTGGGCTACCAACCCTCCCAGCGAAACCCCCAAGATATGGGCCTTTTTGATTTTAAGTGAATCAAGCAAACCGATAACGTCTGTAGCCATGGCAATAATAGTGTAAGGGCCGGAAGGCCTGGAAGAACGGCCGGTGCCTCGAGCATCGAAGGTGATCACTTTGAAGTAATTTTTAAAAACAGAACTTTGCCGCCCCCAAGTCTGCAGCGAGGAATCGAATCCACCGATTAATAGCAGCGGCTTTCCCTG
>CAITCX010000124.1 GCA_903890885.1 uncultured Dehalococcoidia bacterium | reverse complement strand
GCGCGCATGCTTAACCAGGTGCGTACCAGTTCCCGCTATGAATCGTTTAAGAACCGCTTTGTCAGATTGTTCCTGCGTTTGCCTTTGGGACGTTCTGCTTTGAAGATAGGCAAATTCGCCAAGCGCAATCTGGAAAGGGTGATCTTGCCCAGTGCCTTCTGGGAGCAAATGGGTTTTGTTTATCTGGGGCCGTTAAACGGCCATAATATTCGTGAAATTGAAAAAGCTTTGATTCGCGCCCGTGACAATGAAAGCCGTCCGGTGGTGGTGCACATTCTGACAACCAAGGGTAAAGGCTATGCCGCTGCAGAAACCAACGCAGTCAAATTCCACGGCATTTCTCCTGTGTCAGCCGTTAAGGCAGACGGAGTCTCTTCTTATAGCCAGGTATTCGGCAATACCATGCTGCGAATGATGAGGGAAAACGAGCGGATCGTCGCCATCAGCGCTGCTATGCTGGAGGGCACAGGTTTGAGTCAGGCGGCGGCCGAATTCCCGGATAGGGTGATTGATGTGGGTATCTGTGAGCAGCACGCTGTTACGCTGGCGGCTGGCTTGGCCACCCAGGGCTTCATCCCCGTCGTAGCTATTTACTCCACCTTTTTACAAAGATGCTACGATCAGATCGTGCACGACGTCTGCTTGCCTGAATTGCCGGTTGTCTTCGCCATCGACAGGGCCGGGATCGTGGGTGAGGATGGTGCCACTCATCAGGGAGCATTGGATATTTCTTTTTTAAGAACGGTTCCCAATATGATAATTGCGGCTGCCAGTGATGAGGATGAGTTGCAGCACCTTCTTTACACTGCTGTTAAAGCGGGTCGGCCCATGGCTGTGCGCTACCCGAGGGGACAAGGTGAGGGTGTTAAGATGGCCGCTGAATTTAATTTGTTTGAGATCGGTAAAGGCGTTTCGCTATTGGAAGGCGTCGATCTGGCTATTGTAGCCATCGGAACCCTGGTTCAGCCAGCCCTGGAGGCTGCCCGACTTATGAAGCAGGCTGGGGTAAGTTGTAAGGTAATTAATGCCAGGTTTGCTAAACCTCTTGATCAAGATCTGGTTATTCAGGCTGCCCGGAACTGCAGTAGGTTGCTTACCGTAGAGGAAAATAGCCTCAATGGAGGGTTCGGCAGCGCCGTGCTGGATTGCCTGGCGCAGGCCGCTTTAACTGATGTAAAGGTTGAAAGACTGGGACTGCCTGATGATTTTATCGGGCACGGTAGTTCCCAATATTTTATTTCAAAATTCGATTTGGATGCTGCAGGCATTGTGCGCCGCGCCAAAGCGGCCTTCCCCGAGTTGTTCGTCCGTAACTCGATTTTGAGCAGTGACTAGCCTCCTTAAGAGAAACCATCTTGGCTAATTGGAAAAACTCCTCAACACTGGCCCTTTCCGCCCTGGTGCTGGTTACGGCGGTCTGGGGCGGCACTTTCGTTATGGTGAAGGATGCAGTTGCCAAAATGCCGGTCATGGATTTTCTGGCCTGGCGTTTTGGTATAGCAGTATTGCTGATGATTGCGGTAAGGCCCAGCTGTCTTAAAGGCATCACCCGACAGGAATTGTGGCGCGGCCTGGCTCTGGGCGCAGCCTTGGGGCTAGGTTACATAACGCAGACTTACAGTCTATTGTGGGCCTCTGCCTCTGTTTCTGGCTTTATCACCGGATTGTTTGTGGTGCTCACCCCGGTCATGTCCTGGCTCATACTGCGGAGTAAAGTCAGCAAACGCGTCTGGCTGGCCGTGGTACTATCCACTTTTGGTCTGGGCCTTCTTAGCCTGCAAGGCTGGTTCATGGGCAAAGGCGAGATGTTTACCCTTGCCTGTGCGGTCTTTTATGCTATCCATATTGTTGGCCTGGGAGCCTGGTCTTCAAAATATGAAACTTATGGGTTTACCGTTTTACAGTTGGCCGTATTGGCGGTGGTCTCTGCCTTAATTGCAGTTCCGCGCGGTATTGTCGTGCCTCCTGATCCGGGTGTCTGGGCGGCGGTGGCCTTTACGGCTGTGCTGGCTTCAGCCGTGGCCTTTTTTGTACAGACCTGGGCGCAGGCTCTGGTTTCCCCGTCGCGAGTGGCAGTAGTTCTTACCATGGAGCCTGTTTTCGCTGGCATCTTCGGTGTTATTATCGGCGGGGACCTTTTGACACCCCGCATCATCATCGGGGCTGCCTGCGTTTTGGCAGCCATGCTTATGGTGCAGTTAAAGGCCTCGGCTCTTTCAACCAGTGCTGAAACATAAACTGCCTTTCTCCTCGGTATGCTCAAGCTGTTCGTTGGGTTATGGTTAGTTCTTCGTTGGTGTTATAATGCTTATATACGCCCATGAGAAAGAGGAGAAACTGTTATT
>CAITCX010000123.1 GCA_903890885.1 uncultured Dehalococcoidia bacterium | reverse complement strand
CGTACATCCGCCCGGCCTTCGATAACCTCTATGATGACCGGTTCCAGCATACCTTTAAGGGCTTTCTCGACATCATCAATTAACGCATAGATTACGCTGTAGACCCGAATATCAATGCCTTTAGCATCTGCCAAACGGCGGCCGCCCGTATCCACCAAAGTGTTAAAACCGATGACCAGTCCGCCAGAAGCCACAGCCAGCATCACATCACCCTCTGTAATATTGCCTGTTGAACTGTGGATGATTTTAAGCTGAACCTCGGCGGTAGACAGTTTTTCAAGTGAATTACGGATAGGCTCAACGCTGCCCTGCACATCCGTTTTCAGGATGATAGCCAGTTCCTTGACCTTACCGGTTGAAATATCTTTAAAGACTGTATCCAGTCGCAAACCTTTGGATTCGGGCTGCTTTTGCGCAATTTGGCGTTTCTGGATGATAGAGCGAGCCTGTGTTTCATCATCCACAGCATTAAAGGCGTCACCTACCTGCGGGACTTCGGTGAGACCAAGTATTGACACAGGCGTGGCCGGCTCAGCTTTTCTGACCTGCTTGCCCTTGTCGTTAAACATAGCCTTGATCTTTCCCATTGTAGTGCCCACAACCAGAATATCACCAGGTTTTAGAGTGCCGTTTTGAACGAGGACGGTAGCAATAGGGCCGCGAGACTTATCCATCTCCGCTTCAATAACCACGCCTGTAGCGGCTTTATCCGGATTGGCTTTCAGGTCTTCCATTTCGGCCAAAAGTAAAATATTCTCCAGTAACTCAGGGATTCCTTGCTTTTCTTTAGCTGAAACTGGTACAGCAATAACATCGCCGCCCCAATCCTCCACTACCAGGCCATTGGCAGCCAACTGTTGTTTAACCACATCCGGGTTGGCTTCTGGTTTATCTATTTTGTTAATAGCCACGATAATGGGAACTCCAGCCGCCTTGGCATGATTCATAGCTTCCAAAGTTTGAGGCATAACGCCATCATCGGCTGCAACCACAAGAACCGCGATATCAGTAACCTGAGCACCGCGGGCTCGCATAGCCGTAAAAGCCTCATGACCAGGCGTATCGAGGAATGTAACTTTTTTACCAGTGACTTCTACCTGGTATGCGCCTATGTGTTGGGTAATACCACCGGCTTCCGAAGCCATAACATCTGTTTGTCTAATAGCATCCAGTAAACGTGTCTTTCCGTGATCCACGTGACCCATAATGGTAACGACGGGCGGACGGGACTGCATATTGGCGCCCTTTTCTTCTTTGACCTGTTTTTTAATTTTAACAGCGGCGCTAGCTGACACTTTAGATTTGGCTTTGGGTTTAACTTCATATCCGAATCCGCTGGCTACCAGCGTTGCCACATCATAATTGACCACCTGATTGACATTGGCCATTATGCCATTTCTCATCAATTGCTTGATCGCTTCAATAGATGTAATATGCAACATATCCGCCAAGTCTTTGACAGTTAAAGACACCGGAAGTTCAATGACGGGAGCTTTGGCAGTATTCAAACGCTCGCTCACTTTAACTTCACCGGATTTCCCTATATTTGCCAATCAGTTTATCTCCTTCAGAATAACCTCTCTACGAGAGATATCATAACATAAACCTTGTTAAGATAGCATTACACACCATTATAATAGCCAGCACAATATTTAGTTCAGGCTTGCGATTTTTCATTCTTAAAAATAGCTGCATTGTTTTGCAACCTGGCTATATTATCAGAACTGATATTAGCTCGCAGCGCCTGAGCCAGACGTCCCGTTTTAAGCGCATTATCCCAACAAACACGGTTCGGGCATAAATATGCGCCTCGGCCAGTCTTTTTACCGGTCGGATCAACCTCAACCCCTGTTCCGGACACAATTACCAGACGAACCAATTCCCGTTTTACCCCAGTTTTACGGCAGTTAATACAGGTCCTCTGCGGAATATGCTTGACCGGAGCGGTTGAAGGCTTATCCTTCGTCATCTCCGCCCCCTGAGGCTTTGCCCTTACTGGTATGCTTCTTCTTTTTCTTGCGTGATTTGTCTTCTGTGCGACCGGGTCGATTAGTAAAAATATCCTCGGCAAACCGTATGGTGGTTTTCCCTTCGTCTCTTGGTTGGATAATACGGCGAGGGATAAACGTACTGCTCAAGACTGTTTCAGCTTGGCCTTCTTCCTTTTCCTCGATCTTGGCAGCTTCTTCTTTGGAATCGGCTATCATTTCGTCAAGCAAATCTTGCTCTGCTGGCGTTAAAGGCTTTTCCTGAACTACAGGCACAGTTTGAGCTACCGGCTCTTTTAAAGGCATCGGTTCAGCAATAGCTGCTGGCTCAGCCTGAGCCGGAATCTCAGTTTGAACAGGGGCAGTTGCTTCTTTTAATTTGACTTCTACTTTAGGTGGAGCTTTGGCAGCCCTTTCAGCCTCAACAGCAGAAGCGCTCTTGATATCAATTCTCCAACCGGTTAATTTGGCTGCCAATCGGGCATTTTGCCCATCTTTGCCAATGGCAAGTGAAAGATGTTTATCGGGCACCACGACGGTGGCGACATCGTTATTCAATTCAACATTTAATACCTGAGCGGGACTGAGCGAGTTAGCAATAAAAGCCGGGACATCCTTATTCCAGGCTACTACATCGATTTTCTCGCCATTCAACTCATTTACAATATTCTGTATGCGAATGCCCCGCAAGCCTACACAGCAACCCACTGGATCTATGCCTTCCTGACGAGCGGCGACGGCTACTTTGCTGCGAAAACCGGCTTCGCGCGAGATAGATTTTATTTCAACAATGCCGTTAAACACTTCCGGAATTTCTAATTCAAAGAGCCTGCGCAGGAGGTGTGGATGTGAGCGAGAGACCATTACTTTAGGTCCCTTGGGAGTGCGAGCCACTTCTACTACATAGACACGCAACCTCTGGCCGATACGGTATCTTTCTCCGGAGGTTTGCTCGTTAGGCGGCAGTATTGCTTCTGTTCGCCCCAGATTAATATAGACCTGTTTGGCCTCGATACGCTGAATCACGCCAGTGATAATATCATTTGACTTGCCAGCATATTCTTCGAAAATAGCACTGTGCTCTGCTTCATGCAAACGCTGCAAAATAACCTGCTTGGCGGTTTGAGCAGCTATACGCCCAGCATTTTCCGGCGTAGACTCTATCATCAGGAGATCACCCAGTTTAGCTTCGGGATTTACCTTAGTCGCTTGCGCTAATAAAACATCCTTCCGATCGTCTTCCACTTTTTCTACGACCATTTTCTCTGCCCAAACCTCTACTTTGCCGGTCGTAGGGCTGATTTTCACAGTGAGATTTTGATTCAGGTGAAAATGTTCCTTCCGGTAGGCAGACACCAATGCTGACTCAACTGCAGTCAGCACTACCTCTTTAGATAGGTTCTTCTCAGCTGAGAGTTGAGTTATGGCGAGCAGGAAATCGCTCTTCATTTATGAACTTTACCTCCCGCTAAAATAATATTGACTTTTAATTGTAATTAACATATTTACCAAATTTTACACAATGAAAAAAGTGGGCATAAATTCCCACTTTTACCGATTTGAGTATACCATACATATTAAATAAATTCAAACGCCTATAGTTAGGGTACGAAACTCGAAATATGTAACTTTATTCCAGAACGGACTATCCTTCCTACTGTGTGTTTAATAACGACAGTTTGTAACCAGGGCAAATATGATAGACATATAAAAGGCCCTATTAAAAAGCCGGTCGTTTTACCGACCGGCCAACAAATAAAGGACCTCTACGTTGAAGGCAAGGGTTTAGGCTCTGGACTGGCTACCTTGGGAGGCACCAGATTAGGAGATACTGAAGTAACGGGCGGAGGAATCGGCGCCGGTATATCGGTGGGTGGCGGCGGCGGGGGAGGGGGAGCTTTTCCGCTAAAGACAGCTTCCAAAGCTTCTCCTTCCAGTGTTTCTTTAGCCACTAACGACTCAGCTAATAAAGTAAGTTTATCTTTATTCTCAGTTAGAATCTTGAGGGCGGTTGCATGAGCCTCATCTATTAATTTGGTCACTTCGCTATCGATTTGAAGGGCGGTTTTTTCACTATAGTCCCGCTGCTCCGAAATTTCCCGACCCAGGAAAATCATCTCTTCTTTCTGTCCAAATGTTCTGGGGCCCATCTTATCGCTCATACCAAATTGGGTAACCATTTTCCGTGCCAAATCAGTGGCCTGCTTCATATCCATGGAAGCACCCGTGGTCATTTCATTGAAAATGAGTTCTTCAGCCACGCGACCGCCCATATAAACAGCCAGATAGGCCTTTAATGCAGACCTGGACTCGGTACCCCTATCTTCAGTAGGCAGCATGCGGGTATACCCACCTATCCGCCCGCGGGAAATAATCGAGATTTTATGGACGGGATCGGCATCAGGGGACATTTTAGCTACCAGACCATGCCCAGCTTCATGATAGGCAGTCATCTCTTTCTCTTTGGGGCTGATACGGCGACTCTTGCGCTCTGGACCGGCAATAACGCGGTCGATAGACTCACCCAGTTCAGCCATTTCGATAACTTTCTTACCACGGCGGGCAGCTAGAATAGCTGCTTCATTGATCAGGTTAGCCAGATCGGCTCCGCTGAAGCCGGGAGTAGCCCTGGCGATAGTCTCCAGATCATTTAAATTAGCAAAGGGCTTGCCCTTAGCATGAACTTTTAATATCCCCAAACGACCGTTGATATCAGGCGGATCCAGCGTAACTCGCCGATCGAAGCGTCCCGGACGCAATAGGGCAGGATCCAGGATATCCGGACGGTTAGTGGCGGCTAAGACAATAACGCTGGTATTGGTATCGAAGCCATCCATTTCGACCAGTATCTGGTTAAGAGTCTGCTCACGTTCATCATGGCTGCCGCCCAAACCGGAACCGCGCTGACGGCCTACGGCATCAATTTCATCAATAAAGATAATACAAGGGGCGTTACGCTTGGCCTGATCGAACAAATCGCGCACGCGGGAAGCACCGACGCCCACGAACATTTCCACGAATTCAGAACCGCTGATGGAGAAGAAAGGCACGCCGGCTTCTCCTGCGACAGCCCTGGCCATCAGCGTCTTGCCCGTACCTGGAGAGCCTATCAATAGAACGCCTTTGGGAATGCGGGCGCCCAGGCTTTGGAATTTTTCCCGGTCTTTAAGAAATTCCACCACCTCGCGTAATTCCTGCTTAGCTTCTTCTACTCCGGCCACATCATCGAAAGTCACGGTAGATTTATTGGCCGGGAACAGGCGGGCGCGGCTGCGTCCGAAACGCATGGCCTGATTATTAGCTCCCCGGGCAGAACGGAAAATAAAGAACAAGAGGCCTCCCAGTACTACCAGAGGCAGAACATTGAAAAGGATGGTTCCCCAGGGAACGCCGGAGTTGGTTTTTACATCTACATTGACGTTATCCAGTTTCAAACCGACTGCTGTCAGATCGGAGATATTGGAGTTGGGCTCCTTATAAGTTATTACCTGGGTGGTATCGGTCTTAGTGATAGTCAGCTTGTCCTGATCTACCTCAATGCTCTGAATCTTACCATCCTGGGAAAGGACAATCGCTTCGCTCAAAGAGATCGTATCTGGCCCTTTATTCATATTTCCTGAGAGGCTATAAATCACCACTATAGCGGTGATAAGAATAGCGACGAATATTAACATATTACGCATCAGATCAATTACACCTTATGTCCGTTTATTAGACATTAATTATTTTGTGCATAGTTCCCACACATCTATTATACCAGAACGCGGTATAAGGATGGAAATGTAATGCAAATTGGGCTAATATATAAGACTTTGAATCTTGTGTAAAATGACAATGGAGATATAATTATGTTGCTTAGAAAACTAATATAATTTCGTCCGGGACTCAAATTTGACCCTTTGGGGGGGTTATGATAGTATAAAATAACTTTACTCGGTCCGCCCCTTGCGGCCGAATCGAACGTGTTCATTTGAGGGTGTATTTTCTGGCTTTGCCAGCTCGGAGTAGGACAACGTGCAGTTAGAGCAAGACCTAGCGGGATTCAGGTCTGATCGTGACAGCCTGGTAGCGATCGGGGTTTTTGATGGGGTTCATCTGGGTCACAAGTATTTAATATCGCAATTAAAAGAGCTTGCCGGAAAACAAGGTTACTCCAGCGTAGTCATCACATTCGATAAACACCCTCAAGAAATCCTCACTCCCAATAGCCAACCACCATTTTTAAGCGATGCAGCAGAGAAGGCAGAACTGTTGTACAAAGAAGGTGTG
>CAITCX010000122.1 GCA_903890885.1 uncultured Dehalococcoidia bacterium | reverse complement strand
GCTCTGGCTTTCCCAGCAGCGGTAATAGCCAACTGTCCAGGATAATTCCTTACTTTGAGTCCAAATGTTTCTGGTTTGCTTCCGATAGCTTCCATATACTCAAACTCATTACGTAATTCCCTGTTTACAAGAGCAATATAGCCATACCATTCAATAAGTTCACCGGTAATAAAGATTCTGCATAGGTCGTTGTATCCTGACCTGTACCCAAACCACCTGCCCATTTGCATGAGGGTATCATACATACGAGCAGACCGTAAATAATATGAAACTGAAAGGCCTTCGAGAGTAAGTCCTCTTGATAATTTATCGCCTCCAATTGCGATTAAACTTATGCCACGTTCATGCCAAGGAACTTTTTCCCCTCGTTCTATCCTATCTTTTGTCCGTTTATCTGCAAGTCTGTAATCTAGAGTATCTGATATTTCCCCATTTATACCTTTTATCATTATTAATTTTGTCGCCGGGTAAAGTTCAGCACGTATATTATTCCAAGTGTCAGTTTGGCTGTCTTTAAACCCTCTCATAAACATATCTTTAGATTTTGGGGTAATATCATTCTCCCATATCTGCTTAAAATCGTTTAATGTATCGGTGTGCGTTTTCCGGACCAAAGTGTACCGCCATTCCGGAGCAAACTGTACTGGGGTTCCGGAGGAAACTGTACCACCCTAACGGAGCAAAGTGTACCATCAGGTAAATAGGTAAGATAAATAGACAAATAGGGAAGCGGCGCTGGGTAAACTAAAGCCTTAGAATCAACTCATTGGAGGTGATTCGATGGCGAACAGGAGATTACCCATGCGCAAGATCAAAGAAGTCCTCAGACTCAAATTTGAAAGTCAGTTAAGCGAACATGAGATAGCTTATAGCTGCCAGATATCCCGGACTACGGTTAGGGACTATCTCAGAAGAGCCACTCTGGCTCAGTTGAATTGGACGGAAGCATCCACCCTGGGTGAAGTCCAGTTGATTGAAAGACTTTTCCCGGTGCTTCCCTTACCATCACAAACAGATTCCCGTCCGACACCAGACTTTCAGTATATCTACGATCAATTACGGACTTACCGCAAATATAATTTAACCCTGATTCAACTCTGGACCGAATATAAAGAAGCTCATCCGGACGGATATCAATATTCTCAATTCTGCGATCTTTACCGACACTGGCGGGGTAAATTAGACTATGTGATGCGTCAGGAACACCGGGCCGGAGAGAAGCTGTTTCTGGATTACTCTGATGGTCTCTCTTTGGTGGATCCCTCTACCGGTGAGATCAGGCTGACTCAGCTCTTTGTGGCGGTCTGGGGAGCCTCCAATTATACCTATGCCGAAGCTACTCTTTCTCAGAGTCTGTCCGATTGGGTCCGCTCCCATATTCATGCCTTTGAATACTTCCAGAGAGTGCCGTACGTGCTGGTACCGGATAATCTGAAAAGTGGAGTCGACAAAGCCTGTAAGTATGAACCGGAGATCAATCCCACTTATACCGACCTGGCCGAGCATTATGGCTGTGCGGTCATCCCGGCCCGACCCTATCGTCCCCGTGATAAAGCCAAAGTGGAAACCGGGGTCTTAATCTCTCAGAGATGGATCCTGGCGGTCTTACGTCAGCGCACTTTTTATAGCTTGGCCGAGATTAATGCCGCCATAAAGCAGTGCCTGGAGAGGCTGAATACTCGCCAGTTGCGCCGGGCGAAAAAGAGCCGCCGGGAATTGTTTATGAGTCTGGATTATCCCAGTGCGCTTCCCTTACCTCTGACTGCCTATGAATATGCCGAATGGCTAAAGGCGAGAGTCAATTTAAACTACCATATCCAGGTAGATGATCACTATTACAGTATTCCTTATCAGTTATTGCATCAAAGGCTGGATGTCCGCCAAACTGCCTCCACCATTGAAGCATTCCATAAAGGCCAGCGTATTGCTGCCCATGTCCGCTCCTCCGTTAAAGGTGGCTATACTACCTTAAGTGAGCATATGCCAAGTCGACACCGGGCCTATGCCGAATGGAGCCCGGCCCGCTTCATTCAATGGGGGGCCAAAATTGGGGAAGCCACTGCCCTTTTGATACAACAAGTGTTAGGTACCCGAACTTACCAGGAACAGGCCTTCCGCTCCTGCCTGGGGATCATCCAGCTCAGCCGCAGCTACACTCCGGAAAGAGTGGAAGCCGCGGCTAAACGGGCTCTCAAATACAAGACTTACTCTTACCGCTCGATGAAGGCCATCCTCTCCGGGGGACTGGACCAAAGACAAGATCAGGATAGCCAACCTCCGGGACAACTCTCACTACCGCTGCATCAGAATATCCGGGGACCGGAATATTATCAATAGGAGGAAAGAATGTTAAATCAACAAACTCTGTCAATCTTACATTCGCTCAAGCTCTTTGGCCTGGCCAGAAGCCTGGAGGAAAGGCTGGCCGACCCCAAACAGAGCGAATTATCCCATGCTGAATTCGTGGGACTGCTGGTACAGGATGAGAAGACCTATCGGGATAACCTGAGACTAAGGAGATTGCTTAAGAAGGCCAAACTGCGGCAGGAAGCGGCTCTGGAGGACATCGATTATGGGGCTTCGCGAGGACTCAGTCAGCAGGTAATACTGGAGCTATCCAATCCAGAATGGATACCTGCTCACCGCAATGTCCTGATCAGCGGTCCCACCGGCATCGGTAAATCTTTTATTGCCTGTGCTCTGGGCAATGCCGCCGCTCGTGCCGGTTATACAGTGCTCTATCTGAGAGCTCCCAGGCTCTTTGAAACCCTGCAGCAAGCGCGAGGAGACGGGACCCATCTGAAAGCTTTAACCCGGCTCAGCCGAGTCCAATTACTGATTATCGATGACTTCTTGCTGACTCCTTTGTCCGATTGGGAAAGACGAGACTTGCTGGAAGTTATCGAAGACCGCTACCAGACCGGAGCTACGGTGATTGCCAGCCAGTGTCCCATTAATGAATGGCACGTGAATATCGGTGACCCTACGCTGGCAGATGCCGTCTGTGACCGGTTATTGCATAATGCCTATAAAGTGACTTTAACAGGAGACTCCATGCGCCGCCGGTCGGCGGCGGGTAAGACTAACAGTGAAGGAAAAGATACTGTTGCTGCGGATGGAAAATTAAGCTAAACTTTATTCAATCCAGCGCCGCTTTTAACTGGTACACATTGGCCCGGACAAGCGGTACAGTTTGGTATCGGTAGGCTGGTACATTTTCACCGGATTACGCAAAAGTCTACTTTGAGTCTCAGGTAACACTATTTGCCCGTGTAGAACAATAGTCGAAACCAAAAGCCCGCCTGTATTTCGAAGCGGGCTTTATCGTTGATGTTATCTGACAGAACCAGGTGAAGTCGTGGCTATTTATAACTAATATATCCAAAGGCATACTGACTGTTACATATCACTTTCTTCAAATCTGCATTTGTTGACGTTACCTTGAAAAGGTTTGCTTGAAGATTGTTTTCAGGTTGGATGTTTTTTATTTTAATCCAAATACTAGCACGTTCTCCATGAAAAACTTCAGGATACTCGGCAGTAAGTAGTTTCTCTCTTAACGGTGAAGACTTAATGGCTAAAACATCCGCTTTATAGGCGATGTCATTATTTCCTCCCGCATTTTCACCGGATTACGC
>CAITCX010000121.1 GCA_903890885.1 uncultured Dehalococcoidia bacterium | reverse complement strand
CGCCCGATGCCTTTTCCATGATCAGCTCCGGCGACGGCGATCCAGTAAATACCCCAGGTGCTGACAGTCATGCTGTTAGGGCCGTAACAGACATAGCCGACAATATGGTCATCGACTTCAGCTACAAGGGCGTGAAATTCCTGGCTGGAGGGATTGTATAAATAGGCATCAACCACCTCTTCAGCCACAGCGCGATCAAGGAGATTAAACTGCGGTGTGCTTTTCAATATTTGCATCACGGAAGGTTTATCTTCCGCCGTCATCGGTCGAATTTTCATGTAATCTCTTCTATTGCGGGCGCCGTTTTTCGTAGGTTATCTGATCGTCGCCAATCATATAAAAATCCTTGATCAAGCCTACTTCTTTATAACCGGCCCGTTCATAGAACAAATTGGTGCGATCATACTCTGACTTGGTGGAGGTTTCGATAACCAGGAGTCGAGCCCCCGCCTCCCACATGTTGTTCTCAGCAGTTTCCCAAAGCTTCCGGCCGATACCCTGGCCGCGGATATTGCCGTCTACTGCAAACCAGTAAAGTTCCCAAACATTATACGAGATAGGGACAGACCCATAAACCACATATCCCCCGATTCCGGGTTCCAGATCAGCCACCAAGGTGAAAAAGCCAGAGGCCGCACTGTCCTCTAAATAATCGTCGATGACTTCTTCGGCCAGGTCGACTTCCTCAGGTGTAAATTCCGGAGTATTGCGCAAAATATGCATTATGGCAGGTTTATCCCGATCTATCATTGATCTAATCTTCATAACATCTCCCTTTATTTATTGTAGAGCCAGATGCAGGATTCTGTCTATAAACTGGCTGTAATTCAATCCGGCAGCAGCAGCCTGCAAAGAAGCCCCGGCACCGGGTGTAATATCAGGGTTGGGATTAACTTCCAGAACGTAAAACTGGCCTGGTTGCCCCTCGCGGAAATCCACTCTGGCGTAACCCCGGCAGCCGGTGATCCGGAAAGCCGCTTTAGCCAGTTTGGTGATACGGGCTTGCTCTACAGCTTTTATCTGCGCCGGGCAGTGGGCTTTAGTATTGATATAATAAAGGCTGCCCTCATCCCATTTGGAAGCGAAAGTTAAAATACGCGGCTTATCTGGCGGCAGAGTGAAAACTATCTCCGAAATCGCTGATATGCCCAGACGCTTGTTGCCCATAACCACGGTATTGAACTCCCGGCCGTTCAGAAATTCTTCTACCAGGGCCTGTCCGCCAAATCCCCCGCAAATTTTCTCAACCTGCTTTTTCAAATTCTTTAAATTATTTACGACACTATCTTCTGAAAGGCCATGACTGGCATCTTCGTTGACCGGTTTGACCAAACAGGGAAAGTTTAAATGGAAAGTCTTTAAATCCAACGGGCTTAGAATCTGGTAAGGCGGCGTACTAATTCCAGCCTCAGAGAGCAGTCTTTTAGTCTTAGCCTTATCCAGGGCCAGACCCAGGGCGGGTGCAGGACAACCAGTGAAGATCAATTTCAAATCTGTTAAAATCTCCGCTATTCTGGCCTCAGTCTCCGGGTTGCCGTCGAAACCTTCAAAAAGATTGAAAACCACGTCGGCTTTAGTCATACTCAAGGCGCGTTTGACTTGAGAGAGAGGGGGACGGAGGGGCATCAAAATATATTCGTAGTGCAGGTCATCCAGGGCCTGGCTGACTGCTTTGACTTCATCTATAACACCCATCTCAGCTTTGGACTCGCCCATCACGCCATACCGGTCAGGCTGGGGATCGTTGTAAATGAGAGCGACTTTTAAGGTCACTGCTCCAATCTCTTAAGGGCGGCATCCAGAATCGATCCGATCAACCCATTGTAGGTCAGACCGATCAATTTAGCCATGATGATGAGGTCGCTACTGCGAGGATTGAGGCCGGCCAGTGGATTGATCTCCAGAAAGTAGGGTGTGCCATCAGCGCTGATCCTGAAGTCTATACGGGAAAAATCGCGGCACTCCAGTACCTGGAAAGTCTTGAGGGCGTATTTTTCGATATTATTTAAAACTACCTTATCCAGTTTAGCTGGGCATTCGTAGTCCACCAGGTTCTCGTAATCGCGCTTTACTTCCAGCGAATATACAAAGTCGGCATCCTTCTGACGAGGCACTACACCCATGATGCCGACTAGCCTGGGTGGGCTGTTGCCCACCACGCCTACCGTGACCTCTTGGCCGGAAATATATTCTTCTACCAGCACCGGCTGGTGGTACTGCTTTAAAAGGTGAGTAACGGTGGACTGAATTTGCCTGGGATCGCGGACCAGCGAATTAAGGCGGATGCCTTTACTGGAGCCTTCCCAGACCGGTTTAACAAAAGCCGGAGAGGGCAAGGATACCCAGTCCACGGACTTCACATTAGCGCGGTCGATAACACTCCACCTGGGGGTGGGTACGCCTTCCAACGAAACCAACTTTTTGGTAAGGTGTTTATCCAGGCAAACAGACAGGCACTGAGGATCAGCGCCGGAATAGGGGATATTCAGCATTTCCAGAACTGAGGGCACCTGTGCCTCACGGCTGCGGTAACTTCCCAGGCCTTCTGAGATATTGAAGACGAAGTCAACTTCTTCAGAAAGAACACGTCTTAAAAACTCGCGGCCGCCCCCCAGCTTGACTACCGAATGTCCTTTGGCTTCGATAGCTGCTTTGAGGGCGTCCACTGTTTCCATTGAATCGTATTCTTCTAAAGCATCTTCCGGTTGTTCTTGACCGGCTGCTACGGAGTCCTTAAGATCGTACGAGAGCCCTATCTTCATTGACTATTGCTTCTTCTACCTGAGGCACCATTTCCAATTTGTTACCGGAATCGGCTCCCGGGTTCCGGAAGGTAATAATACGGCCCTGATAGTTCCTCAGAATTAAACGTTCCTTGGTGTGTGAAAGGATATAGTCAGGCTGCAACGGGACCTTACCACCACCTGAGGGTAGATCGATTACGAAACTGGGTATGGCCAGCCCAGAAGTATGTCCGCGCATGCCCTCGATAATGCTAATACCTGTCTCAACAGGTGTGCGAAGGTGTTCTGTACCCTGTACCTCGTCACACTGGAACAAGTAGTAAGGCCGCACCTTGGCTTTAAGTAAAGCGTGAGAAAGTTTCAATTGAGTCTCGACGCTGTCGTTAATTCCGCGCAGCAAGACTGTCTGGTTGTTGACCGGCACACCGGCGCGCAGTAAACGGTCGCATGCACGTGTCGATTCAGGCGTGATCTCGCGATAATGATTGTAATGTGTATTTAGCCAGATCGGTCCATATTTCGATAGCATGTTACAAAGTTCGGCATCGATACGCTGCGGTAAAACGACAGGGAACCTGGTACCGATTCGAATAATTTCCACGTGTTGGATTGCTCTAACCCGGGCAATGACTCTTTCCAATCGCTCGGTCGAGAGTGTCAGCGGGTCACCGCCGGAGATAATAACATCTCTGACTTGAGGTGTACGGCGGATATAATCCAGCATCGCCTCGATTTCTTCATCATTGCGCACCCAACCGCCGTTATGCCACTCGCGTTTTCGAGTGCAATGACGACAAAGCATTGGGCAGATGTCGGTGAGCACCATGAGAACACGGTCAGGATAACGATGCACAAGCCCCGGCACAACGGAATCCCTTTTTTCTTCAAGGGGGTCTTCCATGCCCATCGAGCCCATGCTTATTTCTTCGATCGCAGGAATAGCCTGTTTACGAATGGGGTCATCAGGGTCATCCGGATTGATAAGAGACAAATAATAAGGAGTGATAGCAAGCGGATATTTTGCGGTCACAAGCTTAAGTTGGGATTGTTCTTTATCTGAAAGCGGAATAAAGCGTGATAATTCTTTGACAGAAGTGATCCTGTTTCTGAAATGCCACTTCCAATCGTTCCAGTCTGAAGCTGAAACGTGACTAAAGAGCCTATTTCTTCTGGAGGCAAAGCCCGTACTCGGGGGCTCTTCTTCCTTCGCCTCACTGTTGGTCATAGTGCTACTCGGAGGTTCTTCTTCCTCGCTTACCGGGATAGTTCTGCTTACGATTGCCGATTTGGTCACTTAAACTCACTCCTTTACATGTATTCAAGTATAACGCGATTTTATTGATTTTCCTTCGGCTATAATCTTGTATTAAGTATCTTTTAATCAAGATATAACATTTGCTATATTGCTTGTCAAGGGGTTTTAAGAAATTTGCCAAAAATATTTTTTGGGACGGGAAAAAACACTCCTCTTGAAACTATCTTTTACCCAATTTGCTAAAGCGACGGAGAACATTACCGTAAAAACTCTTCAAACCAGTGAATCTGATGCCACCAAACAAAATTTCTTTAACACTTGTCTCGGGGACTTGTCTCACTTCGGAAATTTTAGGAATGAAAGCAAAAACTATCACAAGCCGAGCTAAGCCGGAAATCAAGAAGATGGTGAGTAAATTATTTCTCATAATAGCCGGGATAATCGGCGCCACGATGCCGCCGAGTAGCGAACCAAGAGAGATGCCAGCGAACATCAGAGCATTATTAAGGGCTATATACCGAGTACGATTTTCCGATGGTGCCGCATCATATAGAAAAATGCTGACAGCTAGGGAAAAACCAGCCCAAGAAAAACCCGAGAGCACCTGCGCTCCCCAAAGATAGTAGACATTAGAACTAAACAGCCACACGATAGGCACAAAAGGCAAGAATAGCGAGGCAACTTTAAGCACTTTGACATTGCCGGCTCTATCAATTCGTTTACCCCAGAATGGCATAAAGATGAGGGTTGCCAATGTAGAAATAGAGGTAATGATGACATATGTCAGGTAACTGAATTTTAAGTCACGGAGCATATAAACAGAGAAAAATGGTGCTGCTAAATAGACAGCGAAATTTATCAGAGCATTAAAGATGATGAATTTGCCGACATTGGTGGAGCCTAAAGTTAGGCTCAACTTGAAGATGCTCGGCTGTTTAGTTTTAGGGACAAGAACTGGCGGCTCAACCATTTGTGATAGAAAATATACCGATAAGAACCGAGAAACCATGGCGCCTGCAAAAATCATCGAGAAGGCAACAAATACATTATTGGTGAGAGCTTGCAATATGCCGCCGGCGATAATAGATAAAATCATCGTCACTAAGCCGTTGATTCTGTTCCTTGAAGAGAAATAGCGGCCTCTCACCTCTTCAGGAACAAGGTCAGCCATCATACTGTTCCAAGGAGCATTGCTCAACGCATCGAAGGCAGTGCCCATAGTGATAAATGCAATAAGCCACCATATCTGCTGGCTGGGGAAGAGATAGGTAATGAGCAAAACAGGTAGCCACATCAGACCATGGAGAAAAGCAACCGGTAGTATGAAACTCTTACGACTACCTACTCTCTCAACTAAAATGGGAGAAACAAGTTGCGTCAAGACCATAACCAGATAAGGAATACCGGTAAGAAAACCAACCTGAGTAGTAGAGGCTTTCATCGCCAGGGCATAGGGGGTGATGTAGTACTGTGTCAGTCCCAGCATCGATGCATAAGTAGCACCATCCAGTATGCTATTTCTCAGGCTTTTTCCGACCTGTTGTTTTGTCAAACCGGATGGCATTGCGGGTTGCTTTATGGGACGTGGAATTTCAAGGGAGATAGGATATCACCTGCCTTACATGATTTGTTGTGGTACAAATCTTATTATATGATATGCCAGAATGGAAATCACTGCTTGAGGGGAAACCAAGAAACCATTTGCCCCATTTTCGTTAAGTCAATAAATAACGCAAATACCAACATTAACGCGTTTCAATTGGCTATTCTGAGTTAGTGAGCCGACAGTTAGTGAGCCGACTTGTCTTCACT
>CAITCX010000120.1 GCA_903890885.1 uncultured Dehalococcoidia bacterium | reverse complement strand
GGGTCTGCCCAGAGTTGAAGAGTTGTTCGAAGCCAGAACCCCCAAAGCTCAGGCTTTGATGTCTGAAATTGATGGTATAGCTGAGATCACTCAGGACGAGGAAGGCCGCCGCATCAAGATCACCAACAGCCAAATCTTAACCGATGAATACCTGCTGCCAGATAACTATCAGATAATGGTAGATGAGGGGACAGTGGTAGAAGGTAACACTATACTGGCCAGCCAGGTCCCACCACCAAAAAAGAAGGGAGATAAAACTGAAGCCACCGAAGTCACCCGTCCTTCCATTTCTGCTCAAAGAGGCGGCGAGGTAATCTTGAAAGACGGAAAGATTTGTATTAAATATGAAGAGAAAGAGGAGAGAGAATACGTTGTATCTGTTTCCGCTCAAATGAGAATAAAGAGCGGTGACAAAGTTGATACCGGCATGCAGCTTACAGAGGGATCATTGAATCCTCAGGACCTCATGCGCATATTAGGCCGCCATGCAGTACAGCAATACATGGTAGAAGAAGTTCAAAAAGTGTACCGCTCACAGGGCGTTAACATCAACGATAAGCACATTGAAACCATCTCCCGCCAGATGTTGACCCAGGTACGCATAACTTCCTCAGGCGATACGAAATTGATACCCGGGGAGATTGTCGACAGATTTCATTATGAGGACTCCAACGCCAAAGTACTCTCAGAGGGCGGCGAACCCTCTACAGCTTTGCCGATTCTGCTGGGCATCACCCGCGCTTCCCTTAATACTGATAGCTGGTTAGCGGCGGCATCCTTCCAGGAGACCACCCGCGTGCTGACCGAAGCGGCTGTCTACAGCAAGGTCGATAAACTGATCGGTCTGAAAGAGAATGTCATCATAGGTAAGCTCATCCCGGCCCATAATCCTGCTGCCAGGCTGGCTGAACCCATTCCTGCAGCCGCGGTGGTAGCTGCCACGAACACTGCCCAGCTACTTCAGGCTGATATTATCGAACTTGAAGATGACCTTCCCGAAGAAGATAGCCCGTATGGTGATTAGTTGAATTAATAATTAATAACCAATTATGCAGATGCGAGAGCCCAACCTGTTTTCAGGTTGGGCTCTCGTTTTAAATTTAGATAAATTCGTCCATCAATGAGGCGGTAATATGTGGGTCCAGCGAACGTTTGACCAGGGGAACCCGGTCAGCCTGCCAGAGGTTATCTTCAAAAAGAGGCCGCTCAACGCGGTAAAGAATGCCGGTGGGGATTCTATCGCCCCACTCCAGGGCTTTTGTAAAGGCTTTGAGACGATCGGCAGGATCGTAACCAACCTCGTCCTCCAGCCTATAAACCCGTTGCTGGAAAAACTGATAGGTGTTGGTATGATTAAAGGTCACGCAGGGCTGCAAAATATCCACAAGGGCAAAGCCCTTATGCTGAATAGCTTCCGCGATTATCCGGCTAAGATGTGGAATGTCCCCGGCATAACCGCGAGCCACAAAAGAAGCGTTGGCGGCGATCGCCAATGCCAGCGGATTAAGCGGCTCATGCGCCCCGCCTGGTGTGGTTTTGGAAATAAAACCACGCTCGCTGGTAGGAGAGGCCTGGCCTTTGGTCAAACCGTAAACTTGATTATCATGCACCAGATAGGTAAAGTCCACATTGCGCAGCATGGCGTGCAGGAAATGATTACCGCCCTCCCCATATCCATCCCCATCACCGCCTTCGGCTATGACAGTCAATTCCGGATTTACTATCTTAGCTGCGGCTGCAGCCGGCAGGCTGCGTCCGTGCAGTTCGTTAAGCAGATTACATTTCAAGTAGTGCGGAAATTTACCAGCCTGGCCGATGCCAGATACAAAAAGCACCTTTTCAGGGGCCAACCGTAAATCCACCAGGGCCTTTTTTACCGCTTTGAGAATCCCAAAATTCCCGCAACCGGGGCACCAGGCAATTTCCACTGCCGAAAAATAATCGTTTTCACTGATTATGACGGGCCTCATCTCTTCAGCCATCTTAAATCAATCCCCTTTTTAATTCATCCAGAATAAACCGGGCAGAAATCGGACGGCCGTCCCATTGATTGATCTGCCCACTGACTGTGAGACCGGTTTCCGCCCTGATCAGATAGGCCAGTTGCCCGGTAGCATTGTTCTCGATTACTACACTCCTGGCGGTCTCTGTTAAAGCATTACGCACGAATTCCGCTGGAAAAGGCCAGATTTCGGTTATATGCAAAACGCTGCTGATGACTCCCTGGTCCAGCAGCAACTCCGAAGCCTCATTGATGGCGCCGAAAGTGCTGCCCCAACCGACCAGGGTAACCGTCGCTCCAGGCCTCTTTATGAAGCGGGGTAAACCTGACTCAGCCTTCAAACCGGCATATTTCCGCAAACGTTTAGCGTTCTGCCGGGTACGTATTTCGGCATTTTCAGTAAGATGCCCGGATTCATCATGCTCATCAGAATCCGCGGTCACTACCACCCTGCCTTGCCCCAATAAGACTCTGGGCGAAATACCAGAATCGCTTAAGGCATAGCGCTGGTAATCCGACAAAGCTGAAGCGGCCTCATCCGCCAGTAAAACGCCTCTTTCTATCTTAATCTGGGCAAGATCAAAAACAGGAGTATCGGTGTATGAATTAGCCAGATGGGTATCGGTTAAAATGATAACGGGAACCTGGAACTTTTCAGCTATATTGAGGGCTTTAGCGGTTAAACGAAAGGCATCCTCAACATCGGCCGGGGCCAGCACCACCCGGGGAAATTCCCCAGTGCCGCTGCGGATGGCGAAAAGCAACTCACCCTGCTCGGTGCGGGTAGGCAGTCCTACTGCTGGTCCGGGCCGCTGCCCCAGCACAATCACAGCGGG
>CAITCX010000119.1 GCA_903890885.1 uncultured Dehalococcoidia bacterium | reverse complement strand
TACTGCACTATTATCTACGTTCATATCATATACCCCTTTATCTTTCTTTATGCCATTTACCATTTTTCCCACTGCCATGAATCTACCTGGTCAAGCGGATAAATCGGCCTGGTGATATTGTTATACTTGATCGAAAACACATCGATATTAGTGGTGCCCGGGCTGACCACGTTAATGGTCTTGCGGTTATACTTCAGGAACATATAACGGAAAGGAAAGAGATTCTTGGCTACGACGATATCAGCTTTCCACAAATCCAATCCGAGGTTGGTGAAGAAGGCAGGATAATACGTGGCGTCGGCAAACTCGGTTAAGATCAGGTGCACACCATCGTGTTTAAGCACAACCGCCCGGCCGGAACTTGATGCATCGCGGTAATACCCTTTGAAAATAACCTGCCCGGTAAATTTATAAGGCTGGTTATATATTTTATCCAATTTGCCGCCGACCGTTACAGTAACCGTTTGATTTAATGGCACGTCCCAAAGTTGATTCACTGCTTCACTGTCCCTGAGCGGGATATAGGACACGAGGTCGGGACCTTCTTCCACAAGCGCCTTGAGTATCCAGGTGCTTTCACCCGGGGCGCCGGCGCCAACCGTATCCGACAGGTCGCAGAACATTGTTGTGCCGGTTAGCCTTTCAAACCAGGCATCCCGGGCGGCCTTAACGGCCTCAGAGGGAGTGTATAATTTCTGTGTAAGTTTGTAATCACGCACCGACCAGTCAAGGTCTGCAATTTCATCCGCCAGTTTACCGGCCAGCGCTTTATTGTTATCCGTTACAGCCACCGTGCTCCAGCCCAGTTCAGGTTCATCCAGCCACATCTGTACAGTGAAGTTTGATACGCTGAGGACACCGGGTATTTTTTCCATTTCCTTCATGCGGTTAAAAATGCTGTCCATCGGTGGGAGGAAATCCATACACTGGCCCCCACCCCTTAAAAGCCTCATTTTATTCACCGTCATGGTCGGGTGGATCTCACCCAGGACCGTCTTTACCAGGATTTTTCCGGCGGAATAGCCGGTGGCGAAGAAGTCCCGGTGAGGATTCGTCTTATAGCCCACAATAAAAGTGGCCAGTTTGGCTTTTTTCTCCGTCATATTGCCGTGCAGGTCGTAGGAAGTGCCTATGGGCAGGCTCGGCCCGTATTCATCCCTGATGGCTTGCAAAAGGTCGCCTTCGGGGTCGTAAAGGCCTTCAACTCCCATGGCCCCGTGCAGTGAAAGATAGATACCATCCAGCTTTTTGATACCTCGCAACCCCTCAAGTGCTTCTCTTTTAAATCGATCATATACCTCTTTTTCAATGGGACCGCCGGATATCGCCCTGGCACTCATAATCGGGACGCCGGTTATCTTTCCGGCCCCTAAATCTTTGACGGCGGCCAGAAAACCTGCCACCATATATTTATCTTTTGCGCCGGCAGCGATCATATCCTGGCCGTAATGTAAATCAAAAGCAGCCAGAGTGGTCTTAACTGGCGAGATCGCATCCGTTTCCTGCATTATTTCGATGACAGCGATAGTCTTTTCGGT
>CAITCX010000118.1 GCA_903890885.1 uncultured Dehalococcoidia bacterium | reverse complement strand
GGCTTGATGCCGGCCTCCCTGGCAGCGCGGTAGAACTGGATCACGCCGTACATCACGCCATGGTCGGTGATGGCCACGCTGTTCATGCCCAGCTCTTTAGACCGGGCGACCAGCTGCGGGATGCGGCACAATCCGTCCAGAAGGCTGTATTCCGTGTGAACATGAAGGTGGGTAAACATGGGTATTTTATTATAGCAGAGTTAAGCGACCGACATCCATCTGTGCAAAGATTTTTCCCTCACCCTTACCCTCTCCCTGCGGAGGGCTTTGCTCCAAAAGTGCCGTCTGCTCCAGAAGTCGGAGCGATGCTCCAAAAGTCCACGGAGCATCATCGGTTCCCGATTGGTTTTCTATACCCCTTTTTATGGGGGCAGGCGAAGCTATGCCTTCCACTACGTTGTTTTCAGCGGGGGGGAGGTGATGGGCGGTGAATAGTAATGCTATCCAAATGTTTGCCATTGGCCTCGCTGGTTTATTTGTGTTGTGTATAGTGGTTTGTATGTATCTAATAAGCATCTACTATGATGTTAAGGAACTCCAAAAAGCATTAGTTGCCCTTAGAAGATTTCTTAAAGATAAAGATGATTGTTGCAATCACGTCACCAACAACGATGCCCCATTCCAAGTAAGTAAGGAAAGGCTCACCACTAAAACTAGCTTGGAAAATCAAGGCAATCATCCAAGTGCTAAAGTAAAAGATGAGTAATTTAGCTAAGTTTTCCTGCATTTTGTTTATAAGTTGTTACGATGGATGTAATTTAACATGAGAATAAGAGTAAGTCAATTTAGCTTTTTACAAGGTAACTATTCCCTCATTACATATAGGAGGTATTTAGATGTCTCCTAATATTCAATACTTTCACAAATTATATATATGTGTATATAATACCCTTAGAAAAATAATTAGGAAATTTATACATATAATGCAAGTACGCAGAGAAGTACAATTTATCGTGTTTGCCACTTTATTGACGGGATTTATTGTAGTTATACAACTTAAAGTAAGCAACGAAACCTCATCTGCGTTATCAAATATCCTAGCAAATATAGCTAAATATGTGGGTTTAGCAATTATAGGGTGGCTAATGTGGAAGATTCTTAAATTTGTTTATGGGAATGATAGAAAAGACGAAATAGAGGATAAAGCGATACGTAGTGCTATGCTCAAAAAGATGGGGATAACAGCAGAGGATATTAACGAACAAATAATAGATCAGGAAAAGAAAAGAGCTAATACTAAAATAGATAAGCTACTATATAGGAAGAAATTAGGTGGCAATATGGAAGTTAAGAACGTTGACCGTAATAAGGAAGAAACTTCTAAAGAGTAACATGGGTATATGTGGATAAGCTAAGAGGTGGAGTGAATATATGATAAATAAGCGTGCATTACAAGTTGCTGTTGTTATATTGGTTATTGTTGGTGCAGGTTTGGGCTACCTTAATATAAGTACGCATAGCGACCTTAGTGCGACAAAAAATGACCTAGTGGATACTCAAAATCAATTAGCTATTACTCAAGACCAATTAACCCGTACTGAGGCGAATCTTTCGGACACTCAAAGTCAATTAGCTACTACTAAAAATCAACTGACACAAACGCAGAGTCAACTTACCAATGCAAGCAACAAACTATCTGCTGTTACTGGTTTGCCATCTCCTATTATTAATGTTGGAACTTACCTTGAGGGTTCTAAAATGGTAGATGGAGAGTCCCGTGATATAGTATTGATTGGAAATCCTAATGCTACTAACCCAACTTGGGCAGAGCTAATGGCGTTTTTATCCACTGATGATACATGTAAACAAACGTATATAGACCCTTCATTTGTATGTTCTAATTTTACTGAAATGCTATACTATCATGCTGAAAAAGCGGGAATTAAGGCTGGCTATGTGAATATTAACTTTGGCTCCTTCTCTATCTGTGCTTATGATTTTACTACTGGATGTAATGCTTGTATAGGTGGATTTCATGCTTGTAATGCCTTTAATACCACTGATAGAGGGCTAGTTTTCATAGATGATACGGGCACAATAGATGGAGATGGAGAACCTACAACTGTAAATATAACTATAGGTAAAACATATCAGCCAATAAGTATATTTTCAACTACAAGATGGTGCCCTATGGGGACAGTACAGGATTTTAATGTGGTTTGGTGAATTAAGGAGAGCTAACTTACTAGGACTTCATATCATATGGTTTGTCAAGTATATAATCCCGTTTAACATTCTTATCTATTACCTTTAACATATCGCCGCTGTTTAGGTATACGTTTACGTTGTTCAAGCTTACTTAGCATAGCTAAAACTGCCTTCTCATTTGCAGGGTTTCTATCGCCAGCCTTCCATTTCTCAAGCGTGTTCACTCGCTGCCCCATCTCGTCAGCTAAGGCAGCAAGTGTCCAGCCCTTTTTCTGGAGAGCAGATAGTTTAATTTGTACGGGACTCTTTTTGGTGGTCATTTGTACCACAATACCATAAATATTATGGAGTTGTCAATATGATAATGACTTTTATGAAATGCTTGATTTACCTATTGACAAACCTATACAGTGTATGGTATTATAGCTACACATTAAGGAAGTAGCTAGGAGAACTAAAATGGAAGCATGGAGAGAAAGAGGATTGGCAATAGCCAACAGCAATACGATTAAAAAGAACGAGTTGGGATATAAAGTCCCCTCTCAATCTGGTAATGGAACATACGTTGTGAATCTTGACCACGGACACCCATTTTGCACTTGCCAGTTCTTTGAGAGTGAGCATAAAAAGTGCCAGCACATCTATGCGGTTGAGTTCTTCGTTAAGAAAGAACAGCGTCCCGATGGAACCAGCGTAGAGACTAAGGCTATGAGGATAACTTATGCTCAGGATTGGACAGCCTACAATTCAGCCCAAACGCACGAACAGGAACGATTTGTTGAACTGCTTAGGGATTTGTGCAACGGAATACCGCAACCCGAATATAAGTTCGGTAGACCAAGATTGCCGATTAGTGATACCGTATTTGCCGCTGTTCTTAAGGTTTACAGCACCATGTCTACAAGGCGTTTCATGACCGATTTAAGGGAAGCTGAGGCAAAGGAACTGATTACTAAAGCACCGTCTTGCACCAGTAATTTTCGTTCTCTGGAGAATCCCGAACTAACTCCCATTCTAAAAAGCCTTATCGAACAGAGCGCAACCCCGTTGAAGGCTGTAGAGTCAGACTTCGCTGTTGATTCTTCGGGCTTCTCTACTTCTACTTATTCCCGATGGTATGACCATAAGTACGGCAAGGAACGCACTAAGCACTCTTGGATTAAGACACACATCATGTGCGGTGTTAAAACCCATATTATTACCAGTGTAGAGGCAACTTCTTATGAATCGGCTGATACTTTACAATTACCCGTTCTATTGGAGAAAACAGCCGAGACATTTAATATCAATGAAGTATCTGCGGATAAGGCATATTCCAGTAAGAAGAACCTTGCCGCTGTTGTGGAAGTAAACGCAACACCTTATATCCCATTCAAGAGTTATTCTAAGGGTAGTCAGGGAAACAATACCTATAGCGAACTATGGCAACGGATGTGGCACTTCTACAACTTTAACAAGGAAACATTCTTTGAGCACTATCACAAGCGGTCTAATGTCGAAACTACATTCAGCATGATTAAAAATAAGTTTGGGGGTTCGGTAAGGTCAAAGACTCCTACTGCCCAAGTCAACGAAGTGCTATGCAAGATACTATGCCATAATATCTGTGTTCTTATTCAGTCAATATACGAGTTAGGACTTGAGCCTATATTCTGGAATAACGAGCCAAAACAGTTAGTTATGACTCAAGCATTAATACCGACTTTTGGAGCAGAAATGGCACACGCTCCAAAAGTGAGTGAAAATTAGGACTTATGGAGCAAAGCTCCCTGCGGAGGGAGAGGGAGCTATTTTTAAAGCTATCTCCCCCTAACCCCCTCTTCTAAAAAGAG
>CAITCX010000117.1 GCA_903890885.1 uncultured Dehalococcoidia bacterium | reverse complement strand
TGGCTCTCTTGCAGGCAAGATTAACGATCTCTTTTGGGTAGCTTTTAGCCAGAGACAGTATTCCTTGAACGGTCCTCGCCCAGTCATCGGGTTGCTTTTCAAGCACTATGAAGAAGATCTGCTCGGCGTATGGACCTATTGCCGCCATCTTCACCTGATATATTTCCTGGTACTCGGTATCGGAGAATCTCTTGTACTTCGGGTAATGATTTATATTGGTTTGGAATTTACCCTTTTCCTGGAGTCGCGGATGAACGGCTATCTCCTTACCCCGGTAAAATATCCGCACCAGCTCCTTCGTTATGTCTATATCGACCTCACGGCCTACATATTCAAACGGCACGGAATAGTAGCTGTAGTCAATATAGACATGGCAGTCGTGGTAAACCTTGCGGGTTCCCACTGTAGACATCTTGAATTCTTCCAGAGGAAGGGGCTTCAGCTTGGCTTTTTCCTCGGATTCAAAGACCTCTCTTGGCACCTTCCGGATTGTTCCGTGGATTCTCTGATTACATGTGTTATTCAGCCAGTACCGAAGCTTGGCGTCTAAATCATCACCGCTTGAGAACTTCCTGCCAAGGAAGAAGTTGCATTGGACATATTTTATGCCGCTTTCTACCTTGCCTTTGTCATTAGGCCGGTATATACGGCAGGGTATGATCTTGAACCCATAGTGATCGGCGAAGCTCGAGTATAGCCTTTGATAAACGGGCTCGTAGAAGTTAGCCTCCAGTATCGCGGCTTTCAGGTTATCGATCCTGACCGTGTCTGGAATACCCCCGATGTAGGCGAAGGCGTTTATGTGGCAATGGATAAACGTCTCCACCCTCTGATTATAGACTTTCTCGTAATAATCAAGCCTTGAATATGATAGCCTCATGTTAAATATCCACGTCTTTCGCTTCTTGCCGTTATTATCCAAAGTCAAGCCTACATAGCCAAAGTCTACCTGAGCCTCCTCGCCGGGAGTTACTTTTGTTTCTTGGATGATCTTGAGGTAGGTTTCTTCCAGCCCGGGGTTGAGCTGGGTGACATACTGGATGCGACCACCGGCAGCAACGATGGCCTGAACGAAGTCGGGGTTTTGGCGGGTGGGGTCGTTTATGCCGATGTTGATCTTATTCTCTTCAACGCTGAGGCTGACCGGATCCAATCTTCGGACCGCCTCCAGGACAGGTTCGCTGACCTCTTCCACCTGGATGACGGTGCGGCTGCCCCAGACATTTTTCTCCAACTGTTGCGGGGTGTTAACTGCCAGCAACCTGGTCTTTAATATCCCGATGCGGTCACACACCCGCTGGGCTTCATCCAGGTTATGCGTATTGAAAAAGATGGTCTTGCCTTCCTTCTTGAGTTGAAGGATGAATTCCCGGATGCTGCGGGCAGATTCCGGGTCCAGGTTGGCGGTGGGCTCGTCAAAGAAAAGCAGCCGGGGGTCGTGGATGAGCGCCCTGGCGATGCCAACCTTCTGCTTCATACCTTTCGAGAAATCGCTGATGGGCAGGTCGCGCTTTTCCCACAGCTCCATCATCTTGAGAAAATACTCTATCCTGGTCTTTCTTTCGTCAGGGGTGCACTCATAGAGTTTCCCGTAATAGTCCAGGTTTTCATAAGCGCTCAATTCTTCATACAAGCCGATATTATCGGGTACCAGGCCGATCAATTTCCTGATCTTCAACGAATCGGCGGGGTTGGCAAGGTCATAGCCGGCGATGTGCGCATCGCCGCTGGTCCGGGAGATCAGGCAGCAGAGCATCCTGACCGTCGTGGTCTTGCCGGCACCATTGGGGCCGAGCAAGCCAAACACCTCCCCTTCGGCCACCTGAAAGGTGAGACCATCGACGGCGGTGAAATCACCGAACTTCTTGGTCAGTCCCTGTACTTCGATCATGTTCATAATGGTTGACTATTTCTTTTTGTATCCCAGCCAGGACCAGGGCGTGATCCAGATGAGAATGACGGAGATAACGATCCAAGCCACAAT
>CAITCX010000116.1 GCA_903890885.1 uncultured Dehalococcoidia bacterium | reverse complement strand
GTGGGATTGGCGCTGACAAATTCTACCTGCACTTTTTTACCGTCACCCAGAGAGCTGCGGCCAAATTTATCTTTTTGTTCTTCAATGTGCTTAAGGGTTTCCCGCCAGATATTTTCCTTAATGAAAAAATTTAAAAAACCGGGACCGGCAATTTGCGTTTTTTCAATCAGATTTTCCGGATCCGTCAAGTTTTCCTGAATAATCTGCGCGATTTTACGGGGATTTTGTTTGGCCTCAGCAGCCAGAATCATCGCTACATTAGAGGCATAATCACCATGGTCAGTATTTGCGGGAACTTCCACTTCAATATAGGGCATATTTCCGGCGTTTAGTAATTTCTTCTCTACGCAGGAATTCACGGCTTTTTCTATAAGTACGCTAATTTTATTCTTCATTAAGTAAATTGATCTCTTTCCATAAAAAAATGACAAGCAGCTTTAAATATCATTTGCTGCTTGTCACTGCAAGTTGAACTATTGTTTTTCTTGTAAAACTCCAATTTCCCTAACGAAGTGCATGGAAATTGGCAAGTTTAATAATTAACAGCTACTACAAACGCCTGTCTCTCCAATATTGAATACTTGTCGGGTTCTCAGATTTTGTTTCGCCCCCTTTCCCTGTATTCCCACCAATCCCGGCGCCACCACTGGTTGTAAAATAGATATCAGCAACACCACTGCCCCCCGGACGAAAAGACACCAGAATGGAAGAAGCAATGCCTAGACCCATCCATGATGTTCTGCTGCCACCTTCATTTGCACCGCCTCCGGAAAGATAATCCAGGGCATAAAGGAATGCGTTCCCTGCCAAACCACAGGCACTGGCTCCCCCCTGGTCGGGGACATAGGTTGGAAAATAAACAATCCCATCGAATACTATCGGATCGGAGATCATTTTCTCCCCGCGAGGGCCGGTTATCGTGTAGGTGGCATTTACATACAAGCTATTTGTGGAAAGATTGATATACCATCCTTGTTGAGAATCAACTCCACCACAACCGAGATCAGTATTAACTGCAGCACAATAAATAGTGGATGTAATATCTTTTAAGTTTGTGGTTGTGTAAGTGTTCGTAAAATTAGTGTCTTCTTTAATTCCATACAAGCGGTTTTTGGTTACACTGGTATCCGGGCTGGCAAGCGTTGGTTTCCGGGTGGGATCATTATTTTCCCCCGTGCCGAAATAGACCCACACATCACCATGGGAGTCTATGGTGGATGTAACCTTCGTAAATATTTGTTTCTGCGTATTGGTGGTGCCTCTTTCGTCAGCCGTCGTCGCATACAGGCGGCTACCTGCCCAATTTCCCGTGCCACACGAACTGCTATAACTGCTCAAACCGCAGGTTTCATATTTTACCCTTGGGCAGAGCCGGAAGCGCCACATATTACCTCCTAGATCACCCATATAAACCGTATCGATAAATCCATCACTATCCAGATCCAATATCGTGGGTGAAGCCGGTGCGGAGAAGTCCATATCGCCATTATCTGCATGCGTATAACTCCAAAGGATATTGCCATTCGTCAGATCAACAACAAAAAATCCCTTTCCGGCAGTACTTCCAGCCGGTAGAATTGAATTGTTGTAACCGCCGCCGATGAATCCGACCCACTGTTCGTTACCACCGATCTTAACACGACCGATCTGCATCTTACTCCAGGCCTCACCCAGATATGGGGCCTGCGCTGTTGTCGGCATCAGGTGCCACAGAAATTCAGGTGCAGATGTATTGGTGACGTTCAGGGCATAAAAACCGCAGTAGTACTTTGTAGGATTACTGCTTGTCGGGAGAGTCGTCGAAAAACTTCCACTGAAATAAGTCGTATTAGTAGAATAACAAGTCGGATTGGAGCTCCAGAGGTAATTTCCTGATCCCGCCCCTTCCCCGAAGACCGCTATTGTTTTCCAATAATCTTTGTTTTTGTATGTACCAGTGCTTGGCACAGCAAGATAGGCATCAGCCACCTGTATTGGTCCATCGATGAAGTAATCGTGGGCGGCCACTTGGGAACGATTATAGTCATGGCCAGGAACGATAGGAGGGCCGGCACTGCCGGCGGCATGGGCTATAGGTGATATCTTTTGCAGCAGGTTGGGGGGGATAAAACTCCACACTTCATCCCCGCCTGTCGTCTCATCACCACCTGCAGCCTGTGTGCGGAAAGCATGCAATTGACCGTCATTGGCGCCGGCTACCATCAGCTGATTGCCTGAAACCGCTGTTCGTAGATTGGCGGCGCGGAAATTGTCAAAAGATGTTGGTGTTCCTGTTACTGCGCATTCCCGCGGGTCAGTAAAATATTTCGTCGGCGTTTTGACGGCCATGGGATTCGTATGAAAAAGGTCACCCAGCTTCCAGTTTTCCAGATTGTAAGCCGGTTCGCCCCGGTAAAATCCGACAACCTCATTTCTTCTGGTGTCAGTAGCAACAGCGAGGTCGGCGGCGGTAATATTTGTAGTATTAAAACTGGTCAGGCTACTGCTGCCCTTATATGTCAGCATATTACGTGAAGATGCCGCTGTATCCCGCAATATTGTCCCTGCATCCCACGCGGCGGGGAACATTAATGCGCCTGCACTATTGATGACATATTTTTTCAGATGCCCCGTCCAGAAAGGTTCCTTGCTTGCTCCCGCACTGTTCTTAGGCTCGAAGGATGCTTCATAAATAAAATTTTCTTCCGAAGCGCGGGCGGCGGCAACGGAGGCCTGGGATGAAAACGAGTAGTTGGCCTCCAGGATCGAAGTAATGGCCGCCCGGAGGGCAGCGGCCAGTTCAGATGGATTGCTGGCCATGAAAGCGTAACCGGTGAGGTCTTTGGTTTGGGGATCGGTGCCATTGGAACTGGTGCAGGGAGCGGTGCTCACCGTCACTGCCGTAGTGCTGCCTGTATTAGCAACACTGGGATTGTCCGTTTTGCCGAAGACAGCCATCCAGTTTAACGTATTTTGAAGCGCCGCCGGCATGGCGCTGCCAAATCCGACGACGTAGACATTGTATTTGGCATCCGCCAGGGCCTTGGCATACATTACAGATGCCTTTGCCCGCGCAGTCGCCAAGGCAGCCCCACTTAAGCCTGAGCAGTTATAAAGTGTATCTTCACCGTCGGTAATTACAATAACTGATTTCTGGCGGCAGCTCTGGGAATCGTCCAGCGCCTTATGGGCATCCAGATATAATTTCGCTTCCTTCAGGGCGTAAGCCAGCGGTGTGCTATTGGCGGCGCTGAACCCGACGATGCACTCTTTGCCGGCGGGCGTGCTGCTACACGACGTCACCGTGGAGGCACAGGATGTAGTATTATTGCAGTAGATGCTGGAATAGGGCGTAGGTGTGGTCTGAACGTCGGATGTAATAGGCCAGGAGAGGTTAATGCAGCTGCTCTTATCTGTGCTGTAATGAGTGCTGGCGCTGGCGGAGCTGCAACTGTAGCGCATGAGGCCCAGCCTTATGGCGAGACTTAAATTGTCCGCCGCGTTGATCTGGTTTAGGCCATCAGTATTGGAATCATTGAGGAGGGCAAAGAGGGCGTATTTGGCGATATCAACCTTCTCGCAGCGGTACGTATGGGGAGCTGCATTTGTCGTATAGAAAGGCT
>CAITCX010000115.1 GCA_903890885.1 uncultured Dehalococcoidia bacterium | reverse complement strand
GTCATGGTGTTCGGCCAGATGAACGAACCTCCTGGGGTTCGGCTTCGGGTAGGTCTGACCGGTCTGACCATGGCCGAATATTTCCGTGATACCCAGCACATGGACGTCTTGCTGTTCATAGATAATATTTACCGCTATACCCTGGCTGGCATGGAAGTCTCAGCTTTACTTGGACGCATGCCTTCGGCTGTGGGTTATCAACCAACTCTGGCTACAGAAGTTGGAGAACTGGAAGAGAGAATTACATCTACCAAAAGCGGCTCAATTACTTCTTTTCAAGCCGTTTACGTGCCTGCTGATGACTATACTGATCCAGGCGTGGCCACTACCTTTGGTCATCTGGATGCTGTGGTGGCGCTGGATCGTACCATCGCATCTCAGGGTTTATATCCGGCAGTTGATCCTTTGACCTCCAGTTCCCGCATTCTGGACCCTCGCGTGGTAGGAGAGGAACATTATAACACTGCTATTCGTGTAAAACAGGTTTTACAGCGCTATAAAGACCTGCAGGATATTATCAGCATTCTGGGCATGGAAGAACTTTCTGAAGAGGACAAGTTGACCGTGGCTCGTGCCAGAAGAATTCAGAGGTTCCTGTCCCAACCGATGTTCGTCTCGGAGGTTTTTACCGGGCGACCCGGTAAATATGTGCCATTGAAGGAGACTGTCCGCGGTTTTAAAGAGATATTGGAAGGCAAACATGATAATCTGCCTGAACAGGCCTTCTTTATGGTAGGTTCTATTGACGAAGCTGTAGAAGCCGCTAAGAAATTGCAGCAATAGGTCGAAATAAATGGCAACAGTTAAATTGGATATTGTCACAGCAGAAAAAATAGTCTACTCAGGCAATGTAGATATTGTACTTGCTCCCGGTCATGAAGGACGACTGGGAATTATGCCACATCATGCGCCGTTGATGACTACTTTGGATGCTGGTGAATTGATTGCTCGCCAGGGCGCAGAAGAGTACTGCATGGCCATCAGCGGAGGCTTTTTGGAAGTTTTACCTGACCGTATTATTGTTTTGGCTGATAGCGCTGAACGGGCTGAGGAAATAGATATTGCCAGGGCTGAAGAAGCCAAGAAAAGGGCACAGGAAAAATTGGCGCATTCAACTACTCAGGGGGAATCTGCGACCGCCGAAGCAGCTCTGCGCCGGGCCATTGCTCGTATCGAAGTTGCCAGTAACATCAAGAGGCGTAAGAAGATTTGACATAACAATAACCTGGAAAACATTAAAACCTCTATACAATATAGAGGTTTTTTGTTTAGTACTTTAAAGGGCCCTTTATAAAAAACTAACTGGGAAATTAAATAACAACTTACCTTTCCAGCTCGTTAAGTCCTAGCCAGTGAAAAGAAATACTACAAGGACCTGTTATTAAAGAATCTGTAAGGTAGCTCGCGTGCCGAGCTTGGCGGCTTTAACTCTCAGCAAAGTGCGCATGGCTTCCACAATGCGACCCTGTTTGCCGATCACGCGGCCTTTATCTTCATCGGCAACCTGGAGTTTAAATGTTACGCCTGTCTCACTGGTTTCTTCGGTGATGACGACCTTGTCCGGCGCATCCACGATTGTCTTGACGATGAATTCTAGCAGCTCTCTCATGGTTTCTCCTTGCTCGCGTTGAACTTATCTAAGATGCCTGCCTTGTTGAGCAATCTGGCAGAGGTAGCAGTCGGTTGAGCTCCCTGTTTGAGCCATTCCAGAGCCTTGGTTTCATCTATAACCAGGTCTTCTGGTGTGGAACGAGGATTGTAATGCCCGATGGTGTCTATAAATTTTCCATCACGAGATGACCTGGAATCTGCAATTACTATTCTGTAGCTGGGTTGTTTGGTGGCGCCTACTCTTTTAAGTTTAATTTTTACCATCTTTCCTTATTTCCTCTTGATTTAAAAAGCCTATTATCTTGACTAATTATGCAATATTCTAGGCTGGAATGTCAACTTTACGATAATCATTTTAACTTCATTTTCGATTATAACTATATTATAAACCAAAATAATAAAATATATTGAAAGGATCTAATATTAATGAGGTCTTGGCCCTTCCGGTCTTGGCCCATCGGGCCTCTGCCCTTCAGGTCTCTGCCCCTCGGGTCTTTGTCCTGGAGCTGGAGGAGTTGGAGGCGAATAAGGTTTGCAGAGAATTTCTTTAATCTTAAGATCAAAGAACCGTTGTGAATTGACCGGAGAAAGGACAAGCGCAGTATCAGCTCCACCGTGTGTACCACCAATGGCGATGATATCTTCGTCAGTGCGCACCAATCCACTATCAGCCGCCATGATAGCTACTTCAACGGCTACCTTTGTCCCAGCGCCAAAAATGCGCAGCACATCTGCAACAATATCTTGAACGCTAGCCATAGTATATTTACGTGAGAGCGCTCTATTAATATTCATAAAGGCATGGGCAGTGGTAAGTACTACACCGCCGCTATTCTCGATGATTTTTCTGTTTTCCTCAACAAATTCAAAGGTATTGGGTTCACGGAAGCCATATGAGTGAGTGACAACGACAACTTTACAGCCTTTTAAAATGTTAACTGCTTTAACACCGGTATTGCCACTATTAGAGGCTATTACAATGGTTTTGATGCCAAGTTCATCAGCTCGTTTTTTTGCGATACGAAGAACTTCATCAGTATTGGTTGAGCCAGATCCTTCAAAATAAACGATTTTATGCTCCATTATTTCCTCCTAAAAGAAGAATTATATTTATGTTTCAGTAAAATATATATTTTCCAATGATAGTTGGATTTTCAATGAATATCAAGTTCAATGGAAGTATTAACCGAAATACTAATATTTATCAAGATGTGCTCCTGGCGATATCTTATCACTAAAGCAGGTCTATAATTAATTATATTCTTTGTTCAAAACATTGTTGGCATCATCCAAATATGCTACTATGAAGCCAGTTTATTTTTGGGAAAGAGGGATATAGCATGCGAGTAAGGGCAGTAATAGGCCTCCTTCTGGTCGCGATGATAGTCGGAATT
>CAITCX010000114.1 GCA_903890885.1 uncultured Dehalococcoidia bacterium | reverse complement strand
CACTAAAACAGCGGCAGGCAGTAAAGCCATTGCCCGGGTCCAGACCCCCCGACCGAAAGCTAAATTAGGATTTCGCCAGCAAAAGGAACTGGAGTCTATTCCGCTAACTATCCAGGAACTGGAAACTGAGCAATCCCATTTATATCAGGCCATGGGCGACCCCGACCTTTATAAAAAGGAAAAATCCGAGTTAGTTTCAAGAAAGGAACGGCTAGAAATAGTGAAAAAGCTGCTCTCAGATTCATATGCCCGCTGGGAAGAACTGGAAAATCTTAAAAATGAATCCTGAAAGCAGCTGCGGTTTGATTTTTATAATAAACAGGTTCTAATGAAGACGCTTTCTCTTGGCAGCTCTCTTGGACTTCAAAATGTAAGCATCTCGTTTTGACAGGAAAGTCTGAGAAGCCTTGGCATCTCGCAGAATACCTTCCATTTGAATTACTTTTTGAAAACGCCGGATTAAAGAATCCTGACTTTCGCCATCATAAGGAATAACATCTAAAGCCATAATACACACACCTCATTAAGGTATACGGGTCGGATTTTCTCCGACCCATATGTTCATCTAAAATAAATTGGTGTTATTTGGATTTGGTGAAGCAATCCCGGCAATATACCGGTTTGTCCCCGCGGGGTTGAAAGGGAACCTCGGTCTGTTTGCCGCAACGTCCGCAGGTAGCGGGATACATCTGGCGCTGGCCTCTATTGCCGAAGCTGCCGCCTTCGCTGCCGGATCTTTCGGTTTTACGGGCAGAACGGCAAGCGGCACAGCGCTTGGGTTCATTGGTGAAACCTTTAGTGGCAAAAAACTCTTGTTCTTCAACCGTAAAGGGGAAGGGTTTGCCGCAATCGGTGCAGGTAAGTGATTTTTCTGTGTAAGCCATTGAATGACCTCCTGATATTACTTGGTTCATTCTGGGGTCATCCAAAGCTTTCAAACCTGAAATAATTCTTAGTATGACATAACCTGAAACTAAACCAGTATAACCATTATATCACTATCGACTGCTGTGCACAATTATTATGAACATAAAAAACAGCCACGGCGGGTAATTGGATTAAGCGGGTTTGAGCGCTGACACGCGGATGCTGGCAATAGAACCGGCAAGTTCGAGGGCTTTTTTCTGAGTGATCTGCAAATCATCCAGGACTGCCCTGGCGGTAGGATCGTTGATCATATCATCCAGCGGAAAACTTGCTTCCTCCAGTATTTTAACCTTTTTAAAACCGGCTTTCTTTATTGTTTTCAGATAATCATCTTTCAAAATAGCGCCTGACAGGCAACCGATATAAGCAGAAGCCGATTTTTTAAGGTATTCAGGCAGCTCCTGTTTTAAGACGATGTCCGAGACCATTAAACGTCCTGAGGGTTTCAGGGCACGGAAAGCTTCGGCGAAAACCCGCGGCTTATCAGGAGAAAGATTGATAACGCAGTTGGAAATGACGGCATCCGCAGTGTTATCAGCCACGGGCAGATTTTCAATTTCCCCTAACCTGAATTCAACGTTTTTATAGCTGCCCTTGGCGGCGTTTTCCCTGGCTTTGTCCAGCATGTCAGGAGTCATGTCCACTCCAATAACTTTGCCGGCAGGACCTACCCTGGAGGAGGCCAGAAAGCAGTCGAAGCCTGCCCCTGATCCCAGGTCCAGAACAACCTCGCCTGGTATAAGCGAGGCCAGAGCCACGGGATTACCGCAGCCGAGTCCAAGATTGGAGTCTGGGGGTACAGCTGCCATATCTGTATCGCTGTAACCGATATTCTTGCTTATTTCCCTGGCTGATGAATTACCTCTGCAATCACACGAACTTTTTTTACCTTTGGAGCTACTGCAGTAACTTTTTCGGCTGCGGGCTATTTCCGCATAACCTTCCCTGACTATTTTATGGATTTCCAGTTCGTCTGCCATGGCCTCTTTCCCCTTTTTCCTGAAATCTTTAATGTTTCTATCTATTATACCTGAAATAGCCCCAACATCCTGTTATTTACTTAACTGATATATCAACATCCGTACTCATACCGGCCTTCAATCCTGGCAGAGTGGGATCGTTGATGTCGATTGTTACCTCGTATTCAACCGCGCCACTCGGCTTCACTACGGGAATTGAGGAAATCCGCGTGACATTGCCCTTTATCCTGGTACCAGGAAGCGCTTTCAGGGAAATTACAGCTGTTTGACCGGGTTTGACCCTGGCAATATCTTCTTCGTCTAT
>CAITCX010000113.1 GCA_903890885.1 uncultured Dehalococcoidia bacterium | reverse complement strand
TTACCTGTAGCCCACACCCCTTTAAGCTCCGGAACTTCTCCGTAATATGGCTCTTCATCGTCGATAATTTCATACTTCGCTCTGCTCAGAGCCGCAGCGATATATTCTGTTATCACTTTCTGTTCCTCCCACCCAATCCGGCTATCATATTTTAATTCTAAAGGCATTATAGCTTTAATCACAACAAGGCGACAAGATAATATCTTTTGAAAGGCAATATTGCATTTTTACAGTCGGCCCTGAACATGGACCCCGGAAAAGTCGAGTTGCATCATCTGGAACAAATGTACGCACGGAATAGCATCTCGAAGTATGGATTTGTTAATATATACCGGGTTGCTATATATCTAAGGAAATGTAATTATAAATTTATGTTGTATTAGCGTATCTCCGAGAAAAAGATAAATACAAAGTTAAACTGATAACAATTGAGGGGGATAAAAATGTCCAGGTTGATCAAGGTGGTACCGGCGATATTGACTGAGGATGCGGTGGCTTTCAGCAAGATGGTGCGGGAGGCCAGTAGCTATACTGACTTTGTTCAGGTGGATATCATGGATGGGCAATTCGTTCCGTCCAAGAGCATCACGTGGGAGCAGATCAAGGGCATGCCGCCCGGTTTGAATTGGGAAGTCCACCTGATGGTGAAACATCCCGAGGCGCAGCTAGCAAACTTTAAGAAAGCCGGGGCCGATAAAGCGATTTTTCACTATGAAGCTACGTCTGATCCTGAGATGGTGATTGAAACAGCGCGCAATTTGGGAATGGAAACCGGTTTAGCTGTTAATCCGGAAACGCCGGTAACTGCTATTCTACCCTGGACTGCCAAAGTGGACAGCGTTCTTTTCCTTTCAGTGCATCCAGGGTTTTATGGAGCCAAATTCCTGCCCGAGGTCCTGGAAAAAATAATTGAACTCCGTTATGTCAGGCCTCAACTGACTATCGGCATCGACGGTGGAGTAAAAGAAAACAATATTAAGCAAATTGCCAGGACCGGTGTCAACGAGATCTGCGTGGGCAGCGCGATTTTGATGCAGCCCGACCCCGCTGCAGCCTACCGCAAGTTGCTCTCGCTGGCGAATGAATAATATTAGGAGAATCCATGATTAATAAATGTAATTTATTCGTTTTGGCATGGCTTTTATGCGCAGCCTCAGTCATATCACTTTCAGGTTGCTCCGGCCAGGCCGATACCACTACTTCTACTCAGTCTCCGGCTATTACATTGAATATTTCAGCAGCTGTGAGCCTGACTGATGCCCTAAAAGAAATAAACGGTATTTACAACCAGGGGAAACCCAACCTGACGCTCACCCCTAACTTCGCCTCATCGGGTACTCTCCAAACGCAGATTGAGAACGGCGCTCCGGCAGATGTTTTCATATCGGCGGCTGCAACGCAAATGGACAATCTGCAGAAAAAGGAATTGATATTGAATGGGACACGCAGAAACCTGCTTAACAACCGGGTTGTCCTGATAGTTCCCATCGATAGTCATCTAGGCCTCACCAGCTTGAATGACCTGACAACTGAAAAAGTGAAAAAAGTGGCTATTGGCGATCCAAAATCGGTGCCGGCCGGCACTTACGCTCATCAAGCCTTTGATGCCCTGGGCATCACTGCCCAGATAACACCCAAAGAAGTCCTGGGCAGCGATGCACGGCAAGTCTTGACCTATGTGGAGAGTGGCAATGTGGATGCAGGCATCGTCTATTCAACCGATGCCATGACCTCCCAGAAAGTCAAGATCGTGGCTAGCGCCCCGGATGATGTAAATGCTAAGATTGTGTATCCGATCGCGACAGTAAAAGCCAGCAAGAATCCGGACGCGGCTAAAGCTTACATCAATTTCCTATTTAGCGATCAGGCCAAGGCAGTATTTGTAAAATATGGTTTTACAATGGCCAGTAAATAATATATTTAGAAGACACATTGCAAGGCAAGGCTTATGACGGAAGCGTATCTGTCGCCTTTATGGATTTCTCTGAAAACGGTAATCGCAGCGACGGTATTAACCTTTTTTCTGGGAATTTCCGCCGCTCGCTGGATGGCACGTTACTCCGGCAAGGGTAAAAATTTAATTGACGGCCTTTTTATCCTGCCTCTGGTCCTGCCGCCTACTGTGGTAGGACTCGGATTACTTTTATTGTTCGGCAATCACGGACCCATCGGCAATTTTCTTGCTCTCTTCGATATGACGGTTATTTTCTCCTGGCCGGCCACAGTAATTTCGGCAACAGTGATGGCCTTTCCTCTGATGTATATGACTGCCCGCGGGGCTTTCGAACAGGTTGACAGCCAGATTGAAGACGCTGCGCGGATACTGGGCGCTACTGATTGGCGGGTTTTCTGGACTATTACACTTCCTTTGGCCTGGCCGGGAGTAGCCGCCGCGACTGTTCTGGCCCTGGCCCGCGCCCTGGGAGAATTTGGAGCAACACTAATGCTGGCGGGTAATATTCCGGGGAAAACCACGACCATTCCAATTGCTATCTATTTTGATATTCAAGCCGGAGACACCAATCAGGCTTTGATCCTGGTAGGAGTGGTTCTGATGATTGCCTTTGCTTCTCTGGCCGCGATTGCATACTGGAAGGGCAAGACCTACAAAGCCAGAATTGAGGTTGTGAACCGCGAAAATGTAGAACAAGAGGCAGGATAATGCTCGAAGTCAGTATAAAAAGGAAGCTGCCGGGATTTGTTCTGGATGTGAAGTTCACGGTAAATCAAGAAATTATGGCAATCCTGGGTCCGTCCGGCTCAGGCAAAACCATGACACTGCAGTGTATCGCCGGCTTGACTCAACCGGATGAGGGATTCATCAAACTGAACGACAAAATTCTCTTCGACTCCACTCAAAATATTAATTTATCACCGCAGAGGCGAAAAGTAGGATTGGTCTTTCAGAATTACGCCCTTTTTCCCCACCTTACGGTTAGTCAAAATATAGCATACGGAATCCAAGATAGAACTCTTATTGAAAAAAAGGAAAGGGTTACCCAACTTCTGGGGAAAATGCACATCGGGGAATTGGGCCAACGTTTTCCCAAACAATTATCCAGCGGTCAGCAGCAGAGAGTAGCTTTAGCCAGAGCCCTGGCCCCTGAACCAGATATCCTGTTACTGGACGAACCGTTTTCAGCCCTGGACAGCCAGGTGCAAGAAAGATTGGCAATTGAGCTATTATCGCTACAAAGTTTTTATAAAGGAAATATCCTGCTGGTAACCCACAATCTAGCCGAGGGTTACAAAATGGCCTCCAGAATAGCCGTTTACTATTCAGGACAGGTTATTCAATGTGACAGCAAACAAAAAGTGATCATTTCACCAGCTAACCACACTGTTGCCAGATTAACAGGGGTAAGAAACTTATTTAAAGGGAGTGTCATCGAAATACAGGGGGAAAATGCTTTCGTATTGATCCCGGAATTCCAGGAAAAAGTCAGAATAGAGCTTAAAGGCACGGCGAAACCGGTACTAAATCAAAGCATAAATCTCGGTATCAGGCCGGAATATGTTCATTTGAGCGACAATCCGGTTGAAAACACACTAAAATGCGTGGTTGACCGGATGATCGAAGGGATAGCGTCTATCGATTGTTTCTTTTACATCCAGGGCAAAACCGATTCCAGGCACTTGATCGAGGCGACCCTGTCAAAGGCGGATGCGGGAAGAATCAGTACCGGGCAGGAATGTTTTCTGCACCTGCATCCCGAACATTTGAATATTCTCAAGGACTGAAGAAGAGATATTTACACAGAAGATGATATTATGTATGGTTGCATAAAATAAAACACGATAATGAGGTATTGATATGAAACTAAGCGCTCGAAATATTCTTAAAGGCATGGTTGTCCAGATTAAGGCCGATGAGGTTAATTCCGAAGTGATTTTGGAGTTGCCCGGCGGCGCGCAAATAGTCTCTGTTATTACCAGAGAATCTGCTGAATCCCTCGGCCTGGCCCCGGGCAAGCAGGCCTATGCCGTCATCAAAGCTTCCAACGTGATGATCGCGGTAGATTAACCTTAAATATTTTCCGGCAAAATTCGTTTCTTAATATGGTATAATACACGCAATGATCACAGCAGTAACCGGGGCAACAGGTCACATCGGAGCTAATCTCACCCGCGCGCTTCTGAAAGAAAAACGCCAGGTGCGCGCCATAATCCATAAGAACCGCCGGGGGACCGAGGGACTGGACCTCCAAATCGTTCAGGCGGATGTCTGCAACCCGGCCTCTCTGGAGAGCGCCTTTGCCGGCGCTGACGTGGTCTACCACCTGGCGGCAACTATCTCTCTTTCGATGAACGAATGGCCGTCCGTAGAAGCTGTCAACGTGATCGGAACCCGCAATGTGGTGGAAGCCTGTCTCAAATGCGGAGTGCGCCGCCTGGTCTATTTCAGTTCCATTCACTCAATGCTGCAAACGCCCCTGAACATTCCGGTAGACGAACGGCGACCTCTGGTAGACGGCTTTGACTGCCCGCCCTACGACCGCTCTAAAGCCGCGGCTGAAAAAGAAGTGCGCGAAGGTATTGAACAGGGACTGGATGCCATAATTTTGAATCCTACGGCCGTTCTGGGACCTCATGATTACCAGATCTCCTTCCTGGGGGAAGTCCTTTTAAGCCTGGCCCGGGGCAAACTGCCGGCTTTGATTGAAGGCGGTTTCGACTGGGTGGATGTCCGCGATGTGGTCAATGCCGCTGTCCGCGCTGAAAAAGAGGCTCCGCTGGGGGCCAAGTATCTGCTTTCCGGTCAATGGGCTTCCGTTAAAGAACTGGCATCTCTCGCAGAGTCCATCTGGGGGACACCTGCTCCCCGCATCACCGTGCCAGCCTGGTTAGCCCGCACCGGAGCGCCTGTCATGACGTTATATAACCAGGTGACCGGCAACCGCCAACTGTATTCCAGCGCTTCTATTAAAGCCCTGTGCGAAGGCAATAAAAATATCAGCCATGAACGGGCCTCCCGCGAACTGGGCTACCAGCCCCGGCCTTTACGTGATACACTGGTAGACACTTTCCGCTGGTTTCAGTCTGCCGGGCTACTGGAGAGGAAAAGTCCAGGCCAGAAAAAGGTTAATATTAAATGAAAGAAGCCGTCATTTTTCACTACCTGTTGGTGGCCTGGTTCGTGTTGGCCGCTGTGATCTTCGTGGCGCTATTTTTCGTGGTGGCGCCATACGGACGCCACATCGCCAAGCACTGGGGAGCCACGCTGAGAAGCAGGACAGGCTGGATAGTCATGGAATGCACTTCTCCCGTTATCTTTGCAGTCTGTTTTATATTGGGCCCAAACCGCAATACTCTGCCGGTGATAGCCTTTTTAATTTTGTGGGAAACCCATTACATACACCGGGCTTTCTTTTACCCCCTGCATAGGCGGGATGGAGATAAAAGGACGCCGGCAGCGGTAGTGGCAATGGGCTTCATTTTCAACGGTGTGAACGGGTACCTGAACGGCGGCTACATTTTTAATCTGTCTCCGGTTTATGCAGACAGCTGGTTAAGAGATCCCCGCTTTATCGCCGGCGTTTTACTATTTATTTTCGGGTTTATCATCAACAGGCAGTCTGATTTCACGCTGCACAACCTGCGTAAAGATGGCGAAACCGGATACCG
>CAITCX010000112.1 GCA_903890885.1 uncultured Dehalococcoidia bacterium | reverse complement strand
TTCAGGTGATACCTGTAGGCGTGATGAGTTGAGCGTGGATTAAGGCGCACCTCTTTAGAGGGTTGATGAATCGGTTATCATTGTCTTTCTCAGAATAATGTGCCCGCCTCTGTTTCAAAGCGGGCTGCCTTATTGTAGATACCAGTTAACGCTATCGCTTCACCCGAAGAATCAAAACTTGATAAGGAATTAAACGAGATCATTAAATAATTTGTTCCAAATAACAAACAGGGCTTATGCCGCAATTAACATAAGCCCTGTTTTTGTATCAAAATAATGGTGGGCAGTAGAGGATTTGAACCTCTGACCCCCTGCGTGTGAAGCAGGTGCTCTAACCACTGAGCCAACCGCCCTCCGGAAACTATTTTATTGTAACTTAAACGCCCCGCCTTATTCAAGCGCGGGAGCATGCTCGGGTTCTCTCCCCCGGTTACCTTTAAAGCAACTATTCCCCTTTTTTTAACAGCCTTACATTGTACAAATTGAGCTTATTATTGTACAATATGTCTGCATGGAATGATTGGTTGTAAAATTTTCACTTACATCTTTACCCTTGAAATATCGTTTGTGTTTCCTCGAAGTGGGATGTTAGTAAATGGAGCTGCAGTATATGTCGGAGAAATCTGTAAAAAAAGTTACCCAGGTAGAAGAACCCAAACCCATCATGTTTAAATGCCAGTTTTGCGGAGAGAACAAGCCCCTGAACGATCTGCAGATTATGCGCCAGTTTTACCCGGTACTGTCAGCCTGTAAAGATTGCGCCAAAGGCCCTATAACTAAGTCTTTTGAAACCTCAGAAACTTAAAGAGGTAGGCTCGTGGCAGAAGAACTCGGCAAAATTGAAAAACCAGCAGCAGCTGAATACCGGTCTGGTAAAAAAATCTTATTTGTCCCCCTGATCTTCAGCACTCAGGAATTGCCAATCGAGTATTCTGAAAAATGCGGCCGCTACTGGACTCAGGTGGACGCCCAAATTACCAACCTGGAAGCCAGCCTCGGACCAGTCACCAAAATTTTCCACGAACTGGTGGCGGATGAGGGAGAAAAAGGTTTAAAAGCCCTGGAACAGCTTAAGATCAATAGTTATGGACTGGTAAGCGGAAGAATACAAAAAGGCGCAGTCCTGAAAACTACCGAAGATAATGATGTTCTCACTGAGTTAATGGATTGGAGCCGCTGCTTATCTCTGGGTTTACAGAATCAAAAAGTCTTTTCTACCGTATACGCCTCCTATACCGAAGCCAATAAGAAAAGATATGAAGCTATTTCGCAAATAATAGCAGCGTCTTTAACAGATAATGAAGCCTGTATCGTCATCATGGGTGAAAACCATCGCGTGCAGTTTCCTTCTGACGCCAGGGTATTTTACGTGGCTCCACCTGCTCTGGATGAAGTCCAACGCTGGCTGAGGGATTACGAGTCCAAAATTCATGCCCAGCAACAGGCCGAAGAACCGCCCACCGGGGATTCCGGCCAATCCACCCCCACAGTCTGACCAGGTAGCTCTGCGCTTAAGTGTGCCTGCCTCAATCCTCCGGCTCATCCTGCAACCACCACAATAAACTGCCTTTCCGCATTATTCCGGCTATCTTGCCTGCAGGGCACTTTCTCAAAGTCATAGAAGCGTGCCATAAAACCCCTTTATCACTCCTTCTTCACATCAACACCATTAAATGATATTATGTACGTATAAGTTAGTCCCATTTACCAAATCTTGATTGAAAAGACAGCCTTGTCGCTCTGGTATTTAGATAAACCACCCATGTAATGCAGAATTAAGCAAATTAAAATATCTAAGGAGGTCCGATATGAAAATAACCCTTAAAAGTCTCCTCTTCTTTTTGCCTGCATTGTTTATCGTGGTAGCTCTGGTTGCTCTTGCCGGTTGCTCTGGCGGATCTGCACCGGCATCAACATCTAAGTCCTCCGCCGCGGCTGTAGCTGGCAACTCTGTAGAAATATTGAAGGACTCTTTTTCACCAGAAACTCTTTCTTGTAAAGTCGGCACTACCGTTACCTGGACCAACAAGGGCGTCTCCCAGGGCGTTATTGCCAGTGATATGTACGTTTTTAATAGCCTTCCTCTTAACATTGGAAAAACTTTTGAATTCACTTTTGATAAACCAGGAACTTATCCCTACCACTGCAGTGAACCCGGACCTGTGACCGCCGTAACGCTTTTTAAAGGTAAGATAATCGTCGAACCATAGGGCTCACGGTGACTTTTAGAAACCAATAACTCACGGCATGTAACGCAAAGTCTACCCATAAAAGTTGACCTGCCGTGGACTGGGGTCAAGTCTCAGGAATAGTGTTTTTATCAAAACGGCACTGGTTAATTAAATCGCCATCGAATAAATAATTCGATGGCGATTTTCTTTTTCACCTTACAGCGGATTAGTGTTTTAATTATCCTGGCATCCTAATTCACAATCACGGCCAGGGTAAATGTTTTAGCTGGCGCTGCATTGGGCTCAAACGGCCTGCGGTATTCCATTGAGATCTTGCTGGTACCTGTCTTGAGGGCCTGGAAATGCCAGACTTCTTTTCCACCTGCGCCTGGGATGGCTGCTGCTGGCGGCTGGTATTTGTGGTCAGCCTGTTGTATTACCGTCTTATCACCAATGCTGGCATTCTCGTTCCAGCTGTACCCCGTCGTGGCGTTAGATTCCAAAGTCACGGTTAAAGTCTCACCGGCAGCCAGGCTGACTTCTTGACCTGAACTCGTAATATCAACCGAAAGTCCTTTAGAAAGCTCTTTGGTAAAAACCAGGATTTGTTTCCCGCAATTCAACTGCAGTATTCCATCTTTGACCTGGTAACTCTCTACGGCCTGAATTGCCGTCAGGTATTCCTGCTCCTGATCCATCAGAGGTTGAGGACCGGCCATCATCGTGGATGCCAGCGGTGTGGCAAGCAAGAGTTTACCATTTTTCAACTCGTAACCACCGGAGTACCTGTTTACACCCGAGGATCCTCCAAGCTGGCCATTCTTACTATCAAACAGCGCAGTAATACTGGCATCTGGCAATACGG
>CAITCX010000111.1 GCA_903890885.1 uncultured Dehalococcoidia bacterium | reverse complement strand
TGCTTCTGAGTGGAGAGCTTACCTGGATGGGGGCTTTCATCGATCTCAAAGCCGGAACCATGAGCACCGTTCCTGCCGATCCGGGGACGGTGTCCAGAATAACCGGTATTCCCGTGAGACGTCTGGAATATCATCCGCGGCCGGTAAAGGAAAGGGAAAGGGTAAGAGCATGAATCAACCTCCAAAACCCGATTATCCTTGCTCTGCATGTAAATCAGTTAGTTGGTATTTACCTGGAGCCTATTACTACGGTAGGAAAGTTTGGATTTGCGGTAACTGTCATCCATGCCCGGAGAAGAAATGAAAATCGTATCTGAAAATCAATTTGAATGCAGTAATTGCTTCCGGAAGTTCGAAACGGTGGCAGCCTTCGAAGCCCATAAGGGCGGCTGCACCAAAATATACAGATGCAAACCCCATTATAAAAAGATTTTTGTAACCAGATTCTTAATCAATTCGAAAGTTAAAGGGGAAAACGACGTGCCTAAAAGATTCAGCGTCCCTGTTAGAAATGCCCTTTTTAGTCAAATATCCGAACGTGAGGGGAGTTGGTGTATACACTGTGGTTACTGGCCTGCCCGCGACGGGCCGGAAACCTCTGAAAACGAGCTGGAGATTCACCACGCCGATAACGATATACATAATTGGGAAGTAGAAAACCTGCATATCTTATGCAACAAATGTAATCTCGAATTTCGGAAATACCCGGTGGATGTCCAGATCAAAATGATAAAAACCGATTGTGACCGAAATATGTATGTCGCGCAGGAAAGAAAAATGATTTCCAATACTGAACTATTAAGAAAATCCATAGACTGCACAGATGCCAGACCAGAGTTAAAAATAACCTCTCTCTGTGAAGTTAAGTTCAGGACCTTCGCTTTAAGAGAAGTAGATAGAGTAGGAGCTTTAACCAGAGAGCAGTTAACAGACGCGGGAGCAGAAGAAGCAGGGTGTACCATCGACACCACCGCCAAGTATCTCAGGAAGCTGACATCGTACAGGGGGCCGCTCGAGTCTCATAAAACCGAATCAGGAACCATTATCACCCGGAGGAAAAGTGTTAAACAGTGACGCCGTTAAGAGAGTCTGTGAAGTCTTTCAGTCCCGGATCGGTGAGATCAACCAGTCGGCGGCCCTGCGCCTGAATTCCTATTTTGAGGATTACACGGAAGCGGACCTGGTATACGCCTTCGAAGAGGCTGCCCGCCAGGGAGTCACCAGCTGGAGGTACATCGAAAGCATTCTGGAGAGACGCGTTAAAGAGGACACGAGCAACCCTGATAAGTTCGCCAGCCAGGGCGTCTACTCTAATAACGTCCTGAGTGATCCGCAAGACATTCTGGCCGCCTGGAACAAGAGGAAGACCAAAATATCTTTAGGGTAAGCAGAAAGGAGATATAACGTGACAAAGGCAAAGAAGGCAAAGGAGACAAAGAAACCCATCTGTTATGTTTGCGGCCAATCTGGTTACGGACCACTGGAGCAGTCCCAGGACGGCAGCGGATACCGCCATTCCTATGGTTGTTCTAATACTACGGGGCCGGTCAACCATCACGGCCAACCCTGCATCCTTCGCGCTGGTAAATTATGCCAGGAGGGTTACTGCTCAAATTGTGAAATAGAGCTACGCAGTGCGGATCAATAATCAGGAAAGTCCCGGGGCCTCGAATGTGCTTTTTAAAGACAAATACAAACTCAATAAAATACCTATTATATCTAGTTTAGCCTCGAAATTAGGCACGAACACACCAGGGGTAGAGGCCAAAACAAGAATCGAGTCTCCACGGAAAAGTGGATTATAAGGAGAAATAATGAGCCGACCGAAGAATCAACTTACTGATACCACACCCATAGAAGAGTGGGAATACGGTCTGATCATGGCCAAACTTCCAGAACATTGGCGGCTTTTTTACGAGATTCTATGGCAGACCGGGATTCGCCTCCAGGAAGGGCTGGCTATTCTCAAAACCGATTTAGAGAACGAGGGTGTGTGGATAATACGGACCAAGAGAAGTGATCATCCCAGGGAACATCTTCCTTTGACGCTTGATCTTTATAACCGCCTGATGTCACGCACCAGGTATATGCGAGGCACCAGGGTATTCCAGCTCAGTCCTTCGGGCGCCTGGTTAGCTCTTAAAAAAGCCTGCCGGTCTGCGGGCGTCAGGGAAACAATTCACCCTCACTCCTTCCGACACTCTGTAGGTTACCGCCTATCCAATGCTAATTTGGGATCCAAGACCCTGTTGGCCCAGGCAAAGATAGTGCAGAGAAGCCTGGGCCAGAAGCGTCTTTCATCCGCGGAGAGATATTTCGATCCGCCGCAGGTTCGTGTAACTGACGCACTGAAGAAAATAAACGAAGAGGTTAAAATCAGCGCTCCGGAAAAAACAACTGATATTCTGGAGCTGGTAAAAAAAATTCAAAAGGAGGGGTAAAGGTGAAAATATCCCAGGAAATACTAAACCGGATTAAGCAGCTCATAAGGAAAGACGGCCGCTGCGTCGTTGAGTCAGTCGACGAAGAGATCAGGGTTAGAGCTTATCCCAAAAAAGTAAGGTTGTAACTTTCCACTTAAAAGTGATATTTGAGGCTAAATTATTGACAGCCTTGGTAAGTGGTAATAACTTTAGATTAAATAGGGTAATAACTTAAGATTGAGGTAAGCTAATGAAAAACGGTAAATCTATCGGTGTATCTGAAGAGGACCTGAAAGCCCTCGAAGAGGCTAGGAAACAGTATTTAGCCAGCAGAGGAATCAAAAGCATAGGATGGGGGAAGTTTTTAGTCCATATAACCGAAAATATAACCGAGACTAAAGACGCTCAGGTACTAACTACGGATATACCCTCTGAACAATCCGCTTCACTAGCCCAGCCTGCTGCCACTCTCGAAAAACAAGAGGTTATAATTCCGGTTATAGTTGAAGATCAAAATGAGCCTGAAAACATTAAGGAGAAAGTTGTGTGCAACGAATGTGATAAAAAATCCGCTGAAATAACCTCTCTGAATGAGAAGGTTGCAACCCTGGAGCGCCAGATGACAGAAAAAGCCGATACCATACCGGAGGATTTAAGTGAGGTTATAAACCATTGTGAATCAGGCAAGTGCCAGGGTCATAACCAACAATGGGAGAAAATAAAAGCCGGTATTGTAGAAGCGAATAAACCGGCCATCATACAAGCCACCCTTGAAAATCTTCCGGATAGCGTCATTGAGGCAGAGGGATTGAAACGCGGCTTTATTCCGAAACAAATAATAGTCCCGATGGCGAGGCGGTAAAATGGCAGAAGAGAATATTAACCAACAACCCGAACAGTCGGAGCAGATGCAGCGTGTAAAGGGTTTAATGAGCAAACTAGAAGAGCTGGGGCTGGATATAAACCTGCTCTTTGATATGATGGGCGGCGTAGCCGAGAATGCCGTCAAGAAATCAGAACAGAATCTCTCCGGACTGATTGAAACAAAGGTCAAAGTGCTCGGAGAAAACCTTTCTAACCAGGTCAAGGATAATTATAAAACCTTAAACGATCAACTAACTCCTGTAATCGGTTTCATCGACTCTATCCAGAAACAGGCCAACGTTCAAAGCGCTGCCGTTACGCCATCCGACGGTGGGGGGTTGCCTCCAGGTCCCGGATTAGGTAACGACGGCGGATCTGGACCGGAAAAAATGTTGTCTAATATCGCGCCGATACTTAAAATGCTGGGTTTGGTACCCGGCAGTAGTAGCGGAGATAATACAGCAGGATTTGACGGCATGATCTCACTGGCTAATAAAATAGCGGAGTTTAATCGCGCTATACAGGCCCCGCAGCTGGAGGCCCTGGCATTAATGAGGCAGTCGGTTGTTCAGGACTTAACGGCATTATCCAAGACCGGCGGAACGCTGCCCTGGGAGAGAGAGGATGAGCCAAGGCAACCAGCTCGGCAGGTGGCATCTCTTAATCAGCCACAGGATTATAAAGAGATAGCTATCAAAATGTCCAAAGGTATGAAAATTGTCCCGTAGGGGCTTGTTAATATTCGCTTTTGAAATTCTGACACCCAAGCAAAAGCGCATGATGTTAAAGGGTTTGAATCCTTTTGAAAGTTACCGGACTAAAGTTTATGGACCAATTAAAACCCGAAAAAAGCGGGTAAGGGCAAAGGTTAAGAAACATGGCAGAATCAAAACCCAAAGACTTCAAGTCTCCTAACGATATGCTTCAATGGCAATGGCGCTCTATGATCGAAGAATGCACCGAGCTGCAGCGTCATTTATCAGATCCCAAGTGTCCCTGCATCCTGGCCGACTCCGGGGAATACTGCGGCCCAAAGCATGCCCTCGGTCTTCATACCCTGGCCAAGGAAACAATCGCCATGGCGCCGGAACATACCGAAATGCTGGAAGAACTGGCTGAAGAGGCGTTAGACCAGCACAACGCCCTGAAGGACCGAATTGTTTGCGGTGAACCTCACAAAGACGAAAAGGATACGGTTGTCTGGTCAAGGCAGTGGCGTAAAAAACTCGAAGCGATATATTATCATGCTGCTTGTAAGGTTAAACTAAAACAAGAATCGGACACCTGCGACGTCGTTTCACCTAAATATCGTTATTTAAGTTCATTCTTCAAGGCGGTTGAGGGTGATTATGTTTTTGTGACAGAAACCGCCGTAGTCCCGCGCAAAATAGATTTAGCGCTGCAGCAGTTGGAGCAGGGTGTTAAAGATGTCCAGGATTCAGATAACTTCCGGCAATTCTTGAACACAATCGCCAAATTTCATCACTACAGCCTGGGAAATACTTTGCTGATCACTTTCCAGAAGCCATCCGCCTCCATGGTGGCCGGTTTCAACAAGTGGAAAGAACTGGGCCGGTTCGTTAAATCCGGTGAGCGCGGTATTATGATTCTCGCTCCGTGCTACCCGCCTAAAACCCAAAAAGAAGAATCAGAAGAGGAAACCGAAGAAGAGGTTGAGGTATCCCCGGTCTTCTTCAAGGTTGTGTACGTTTTTGATGTTGCTCAAACTGAAGGTAAGGAAATCGCAAAGGTTGATGTACCTGTCTTAACCGGCGAGGAAACCATGAGCCTTTATAAAAAACTCGAAGACGTGGCCGCCAGGAATAACTTTAGGATCGACAGAACTGAACAAGACGCCGGCGGCGCCATGGGATACTGGGACCGTCACAGCACTATCTGGGTCAAGCCAGGAATACCCACTAACCAGGCTACCAAGACACTGGCCCATGAATTGGCTCATGCTACCTGCGAGACTTCCAATTGTGGAGGGCCCGGCACAGACGCCGAGACCATTGCCGAATCAGTGGCCTATGTCATCGGCCAGCATTTCGGCTTTGATACCGGCGTGCGCTCCTTCCCCTATGTGGCTCTGTGGGGCAAAGATATTAAGGTCTTAAAGCGTAACCTGGACAAGATCCGCGAGGTCAGCCAAAAGCTGATCGATCAATTGGATATTACCGCAGAGATGGAGTGTCCGGTGTGTCTGCTTCAGAAAGAACATTCCTCGAAATTAACAGAGCAATTACGCTTAATAAAGAAAGCGATTGGAGAACTCTGGGATTTTGCTGTTGAGCAAAAAGGAAAAAAGGGGAATCTAAACAAAATACTTAGGTATCGGTTGGTAGACAATAAGGAAGCCAGAAAAATTAAAGAAGCAACCGGAATTGATATTGACGGTTATGAGCATAGAATAGATGTTTTCTCAATAAACCATATTATCAACGAACACGGCACTACTTCAAAAGAGGCTCAACGTGGCCAGGTGGCCATTACAAAAGACGATGTCATGCTTATTCCAGATATAGTTGCTGATCCTGATAAAATTGAAAGCGGAGAACTGAATCACGGTCTGGAAACTATAAAATATACAAAGACGATTGGGAGTTTGATTATATATATCGAGGAAGCTAGGACAGGCAAGAAAGGGCTTTTCCCTGTTTCGTTTTACAAATTTAAAAGAAGAGCTGGAGCGCCAGATGCTCATCCATTTAGGATGCCCCCTGCTAAAACGTCCGAAACGTTCCCCAGCAGTAGTGAGCATAATATATCACCACGTAAGGCAATTGTCAATGGTTCGGCTGATTTACACTTTGATCCCCTGTTAGCTGCTATCGGCTGCCAGATCGGCGTCGGCTGCATGGCCTCCGATGTAAAACCTGCCAAACTGCCGGTTTGCGATACTGCGCAAAAGAAGAGCCGTGAGTCCTGCATAAAGCAGATCAAGGCAACTCTTCCAGCAGGATGTACTTCTAAGACCTGGAACAAAAAGGACAAACAGGAAGGCTGTGTAAATCCATTTGCCGTCTGTAACGTCAGCGCAGGCTGCCGGGTCGGGCGCAAGGGTAAGGCAAAATGATGAGTAAACGGACACAGTTAAGGTGCAAATTGCAGCGGCTTCAATGCCGGCTAAACCAGCAATTACCGCGCAGTGTTTTCGAGAATGTGCCTGGCGATTACGAGACTGCCTTCACGATTTGCGAGAAAGATGGCCAGCTTTGCCGTGGATCCCAGGCTGCCGGGACATTAACCGCTGTGAGCCTTGATATAGGTTGTCCTGGCGGTTGGAAACCGATAGGCGTGGCGCATACCCACCCCAAAGGAAACGCTAATCCGTCGGATGCCGATGTTGCCGAAATGAAAAAACTAAGGCTCAAGAATATGTGTATCAGCGTTCCTTCCGGAGAGAACGCCGGTGAACTGAAGTGTTACAAGGTGGAAAGGTAATGTGTTTCCTCTTCAAAACAATCGCAGCTCCGCTTCGGGATTTTGAGACGTTTGCAGAGTTAAACGCCTGGTTTAATTTGCATGACGAGCTGGCTATGCCGTCTCCAAATTTATGCGACGATTATTCGAGAGAGGCGCGGGCAATAGCCGAAACTGACGGCCTTTTTCTTTCCTGTGAGCTGGTTTGGCAAGGTCAATGTTACGGCACACAGATATTTACAGCAGCAGACCTGACAAATGAGCTGGACAAAGATCCGTCTCATATCTATCACATTGCTAATATGGCGATAGTAAAAGCCGACGAAACAAACCTGGCCGATGGAGTCACCACCAAAGACAGCGGCGGCAATTTAGTGGCCGCCAGAACTCCACTCACGAGCTGTTACTATGTTGATTTAAATTGGAAAAAATTGATTAGACTGACTAACTTTGCGCCTGGAGGCAAATATTAAAAATGTTTAAACAGATTATCATTTTGGTTTTCCTGGCTGCTCTTTTTGGCGGCATTGCAACATCACTCTTGGGCTGGGCGGCTACCACGGAGCCATTCACTCCGCGCAAGTTTCTAACATCCGTGGTAAAGAGCTTCATAGGCGCTGCCGTGATAGCAGCCGCTTTCGATTATTCAGGCACAACTAACATGATCTCATTGCTCCTGGCCTTTTTATCCGGCGCCGGAGTGGACGCGGGTGTAAAAAGGGTTACAGACGCTATTACTAATTCTTCTAACGCGGCGGTTACTCCGCCGCCAACATTACGGCCAAAATAATTATGAACAGAGAAGCGGCCATAGGATTCATAAGGTCCACGTCCGATAGCCCGACACAGTTATCAAAAATATTAGGGGTTAGCCCTCAACGCGCGGATCAACTCTTACACCCGGAGAAACATCGAGCCAGAGTACAGGTCAATAAAAATAAGGAATTAAAACCGGATCATTGCCAGATTTGCGGCAAACGAACTAAGGACCTCGAAGGCCATCACTACAATTATCAAAAACCCGAAGACGTTATATGGTCCTGCAAGGATTGTCACATACTGATTAGGGGGTGGTAATGATCAAAACGCTCCAGGTCTATTGCCAGTGTGATCGCTGTAAAGAGCAATTTACAGCGGAGGCTGCGATCAAGAGCGGCCTGCTTCGACTGGACTATCATCCACATATCGATCAGGGTCAGGGCAAGAAACCCAAACATTATTGCGGCGGCGAATTGACAGTTATCGTAAAAAAATAAAATTACGTATGGTATAATTTAGGTGGCAAAATGACTGACAAAACCTCTAAAGGCCAATATGAAAAGTGGACTCAGGAAATAGCCTCTAAAATAGATACGGCAGAGATTATGTGTAAAGGTGAGGTGGTTGAGATGGCGACAAAAAAGGTCAATAGCGGTAAAGATTATACAGAACTGCAGCAGGTTACAGCCGTAAAAAAAAGTCTGGATATAGATAATGTTTTTAAATGTTACAAAGTTAATTCATATCGACGTAAAGACGTAGTTCGTTTCTTAAAATCCAATACAGACATAATTCCAATTTTAGTTGAGGTTGAATCAGGTATAATAAACATATTTGGTCAAACCTCAGTTTATTTGCAGCTGGATCGTGATCCTGAGGAAGGTTTTGAACAACTTTTCGGAATGATCCAAGTTAATCAAAAGGTTGATAAGGCCCTGACTTTATTAAAACAATTCGATCAGGAATCTTCATTATCCTTAGAGAAAGACTCTGGCTATCGGCTTAATTTCGATGTGGAGATTATTGAATGACCGAATATAATTGGCTATTATTCTTAGATTTAGCTGATTTATTGGTATCATCTAGTTTTTCAAGTCAAATCCCTTCCGCTTACTGTTCGGTAAGGTTTGATAGGTGCTGTATACGGTGATATAATAATGGTTGATGTTAGACGATATTTTAAAAAGTATATTCAAATGGCTAGAAATAGTTTTTGTTTTCCTCATCTGTGTACTTATAACCGCGGCAATAGCCTTCCTAATTTTTCAACGTTCAGATCCAGAGGACACCAAAGCGGGGAAAATAATACAATTCCTGAACGAAAATTGGAAGTTTCTTTTGTTGCTTGTAATTCCTCTGTTTTATTATCCGATAAGGTTATTTATAGACCAAGCAAACAAAATAGGTCCATTCGAGAGACCTCCCAAGTTACCAGAGAATCCAATACCCAAAAAAGAACCAGAGAAGAAGGGCGAATAAAGAGAGTGCCTACCCAAACATTACCAGCCAAAACATATATCTATTTTAGCTTTAATTTGAGGCTTAGGGATTCTGTAACTTTTTACGTAGAATCTGAGTTTCCCGTAAATACATACCTAGTTGATGAAGAGGGATTTATCAATTATGAAAAAGGTGTAACCTTTAGTTCTTTTGGAGGATTTATTAATCAAAGGGAACATAGAAGCCGTGTAAGGATTCCACACGAAGGAAAGTGGTATTTCATAATAAATAATACTGACCAATATCAAAATACTGCCGTTCATTATGAGGTGTCATGACCGATATAGACTACTCTGTCATCGCCAAAGAATTATCCTCAAAAATCCATATTAAGCCTGTTGCAGCGAATCTCGAACAGGTTTCTATTTCTACAACGTGCATCGTTAAGTGTAAGTTTTGCGGGTCTCAAAAAGTGGTTAAAAACGGTATGCGTGCTGGTAATATCCAATATTACCTATGCCGTCATTGTAAGCGTACCTTTGCTGGTAACAATGCCTTAGAAGGCATGAAATACCCACCAGATAGAATAGCCTCCGCTTTAGGATTATTTTATGATGGTCTCTCAATCGACAAAATCCGAAGGCAGTTAGACCATATATACCATGTTTACCCATCCGATTCTACCGTCTATGACTGGATAATTCGTTACTCTAAAATAGCCGTGGAAAAAACAAAAACCACCCATGTTACCGTCGGCAATTACTGGGTTGCTGATGAAACAGTTTTGAAGCTGGACAAAGATATAAACGGATGGTTCTGGGATATTATCGACGACGATACCCGCTTTCTGTTGGCCTCTCATATGTCCCTTACCCGCACAACTCAGGACGCTCAAACACTCATGGAAAGAGCTTTAGAGCGTGCTGGTAAAATGCCGAAGATAATCTTCACCGATAGACTGAGAGCTTATTTAGATGGGATAGAATTAACTTTCGGTTCTCATACCCAACATATTCAAGGCAGTCCATTTGAGATAGAAAACAACACTAACAAAATTGAACGTTTCCATTCGACGTTAAAAAGCAGGACTGAGATTATGAGAGGGATGCACAACAAAACGACTGCCATGCTCATAATGGACGGCTGGTTAGTTAATTATAACTATTTCAGACCTCATGAATCTTTAGGTGATAAAACCCCCGCTTTTGCTGCCAAATCCGACTATCCGTATAAAAGCTGGAAAGATGTTGTCATGCAACATAGTCTTAAAGTGGAATCATGCTTATCAGACTAAACAGAACAGTTAGGGACAGACGCAAAATCTGTGATGCCCCTTGTGCCAGTTAAACGGTTACCACTCGTTCTAACGCATTAATATGCTTCGTTTTTTTGTTTCAGCGGATAAGTG
>CAITCX010000110.1 GCA_903890885.1 uncultured Dehalococcoidia bacterium | reverse complement strand
TTCACGGTTAAACAGGCGCTGCCCGTGATTTCCTCGATTAGCCCCGGTAGTGGCAGTCAGGGGGCCACCCTCAATGTCACTATTACCGGTATGAACTTCAACGAAGCCAGCGAGGTGCGTTTGGGCACGGATATCGCAGTCAACAGCTTCTCTGTTCTCAGTTCAGGTCAGCTAACGGCCGGTATCACCATTGTAGCCGGGGCCGATACAGGGGCCCGGGATGTCTCAATTACCACGCCAGGCGGCAGTTTTACCTTGCCCAATGGCTTCACTGTTAAACAGGCGCCGCCCATGATTTCTTCAATTAGCCCCAATGAAGGCAGCCAGGGAGCCATCCTTACGGTCAATATTAGCGGCAGCAACTTTGATAGGACCGCTTCTGTCAGCTTCGGCAGCGGCGTAACGGTTGAGAGCTTCACCAATCTGAGCCCCACCCAGTTGCGTGTAAATATCAAGATTGAAAAAGACTCCGTAACGGGATTGAGAGATGTCTCAGTGACCACCGCGGGAGGCAGTTCAACCCTGGCTAACAGCTTTACCATCAAGGCCGGATCAATCGGCACTTTAATCCTGGCTCTGATCTGGGTGGGTATTGCTCTCGTCGTGGTTGTATTTGTTGTCATCCTCTATATCCTCAGGAAAAAAAGGGCCGCTAAACTCTAAGTATAGTATTTCCTTTGGAGTTAAATCCTCCTCCGTCTCCCAATATCCATATATTTCTTCCATCTGGCGTCGCGGTTATTGGCATAGATTCATGGGTTCAGCGATTTGAGAAGGTCTTCATAAATACTCACACATAGACATTGGTATGTCTTATTTCTTGTATCTCCGAGGGAGTCAGGGAACCTCAACAATTGCTAACTTCGCAATGAGTTCAGCCCGGGATTTGGTATTTGTTTTATTAAAAATTGAAGAAACATGCTTTTTAACAGTCGAAAGACCCACGAATATCTTTTCTGCGATTGCATTATTTGAATTCCCTGTGGAAAGCAGCAACGCCACCTCTCTCTCTCGTAATGTCAGCAAATACTTATTAAAGAATTTATCATACTTTTTGGTGAACCTGCTTTTAATCGAAATAGTTCTTGATGCAGTCAGCATCTTATTAGCGTTCTCAATAATCTTTTCAGGTTTTTTGTCAGCATTCATCACAACGTGATAACCAATGTTTATCTCGATGTCTAAATGTTTTGGTAAAGAACCAAACTTGTGACCACTGATTTTATTATGTATTCGCCTGCACAGACGATTTGCCTTTTTCTCGTTCATTTCGTGAATTACCAGAATAAAAGCAGCTTCCCGGTATCTGGCCGCCCAGTCATTACTTTTATAAGGAATTTGCTGCATTATTCTGGCAATTTCTTTTATAGTATTGCCTTTCACACCGTTTCCATAAGCATTAGTTATCGCTTCGATATTGGCTATTTTTATTAAAAAAAGGGCCAGTTTCATTCCTTTTTTTTCGACTGTAAGTAGATCGTGGGGAAGGCGTTCAAAAATAAACTGTTCGTTATAGGCAACTGTAAGAGCATCTTTAATGATGGCCTCATTTTTCTTATTGATTAACTTGCTCATCTCAGTTTGGCCCAGGCCATCAATATTAATAATCCCGTCATTGGTGATGTCTTTTAGCAATTCAACCACTGTTAGCTTATTATCATCGCCTGTAAAAGGAACTGCAGTCACCAGGTAAATTCTGGCATCTCTGTATT
>CAITCX010000109.1 GCA_903890885.1 uncultured Dehalococcoidia bacterium | reverse complement strand
TTACGCACAGAGGGCGGCCCGATCATCGGATCAATCGTCGTGGTCTTCCTCTATTTCCTGCTGGCCAGATATGGCAATTACAGTCTCCTGTTGCAGGGAGTAATCCTGATCGTAATCATGCTTCTGTCTCCGCAGGGCCTGGTGGGCATCGCACAAAGGTATTCGCTTTTCAACCGCTTTATGGCCTGGATGGGCAAGCCTCTAATTGCAGCTAAATAATCATAAATTCTAATTTCCACATGCTCAATACGTCAGCCGTATAGTCTCCTCTTTTTTCCTCGGTCGGTTCTTGATATTCCCTTTCCGTTCGATTATCTTGGTATTAATCTAATATGTTTTTTAATAATTACCGATTAATGTTTCTGCAGGAGGAGAACCCATGAACAAACCGTTAGGGTATATTGGAAATTTGGCTGTTACCTGGGAAAATGGGGAGCGCAACGTTTTTGAGATAACCCAAAAGGAGGGGCATATCTGGGTGGGCGAACACCTGGTGAGTACCAGAAATGAAAAATCTTTTCAGGGGGTTTTGCGCGAGATCAGCGAAGTGATGTATAACCCGCCTCAAAAAATAAGGCAGCACACCTGGATTGAACTGATTGCGCCTATGCAATTTCCTAAATAGTACTGAAAGACAGTGGCTAAAAAGCAAATAACAGATGACTGAGAAATCAACAGATGAAAAGATATCCGGTTTGCTGGCAGAGTTAGAATCCTGGCCGGGACCGCCTCTGAAACGCCATAACGATGCCGGCCACCTTCTGCACAAGCTGGTATTTATTGCCGACAGCGGTCTGCAAATTAGTGACCGCCGTGTGGCCAAAATAGTAGAAAAGTCCTGACCGTGCAGTCTGCTGAAGGGGCTTTTGAGGTCCTGGTTAACGTATCACCGGCTTACGGCGGAACCGGAAAAGATAGCTTAGCCTGGTCGCTCTGTGATGCGCCTTCAGTTTTATACGCGTTATTGAAATTCGGCTTAAAGGAAGACCCAAGGGTTAAGGCAGCGGTAAATCATCTGGTTGGCTCGGGAAGCAAAGACGGTTGGCAATGTGTGGTATCGCCCCAACTGGGTAAATTCAGGGGTCCGGGCCGCAAGAGTGATACCTGCCCTTATGCTACTTTGATAAGCCTGAAAGCCCTGGCTCAGGTGCCTGAATACCGGGATAGTGCTGTTTGCCGCAGCGGAACGGAAGCTCTTCTGTCCCTCTGGGCCCAGCGCAAGGAACGCAGGGCCTATCTATTCGGCATGGGCACGGATTTCGCTAAATTGAAAGCACCGCTGATCTGGTATGACATTCTGCATGTATTGGACGTGCTTACCCAATTTCCCTGGCTGCATGGGGATCCGCGTCTCCAGGAAATGGTTCATATATTAGCAAATAAAGCCGATGAACAGGGGCGATTTACGGCGGAATCGGTTTGGAAAGCCTGGTCCGACTGGGATTTCGGACAGAAAAAAGAGCCCTCCCCTTATATCACGCAACTGGCCCAGCGGATTCTGCAGCGTGTTTAGAACTAGCTCTACCGGAACTCAATCAACCTTGGCAGAGACCTTGAGTTTTGTCTCCACCATGCTGTCGAATTGATTGATCATGGCTTCAGCGATAATATGCCAGGAATAGGTGGTTATTGAAGATCTTATATATTGCTGGTCTTGCATCCTGGGGTCGGATTTCCTCAATACTTGCGAGATCTTATCGGCCATATTCCGGGGACGAGGATCGGTCAAAACATAACCGGTTTCACCGTTGCGGATGATATTCTTTAAATTGCCGACATCAGTGGCTACTACCGGTGTCCCGCAAGCCAGCGCCTCTAAAGGCACCAGACCGAAGCTTTCATAATATGACGGCAGGACACAGACATCGGCCGCGTTATAATACTCCCCTAGCTGTTCGTGCGGCACCAACCCCTTGAAAACCACAGAGTCGTATACTTCCTTTTTGATGGCCAGCAATTTAAGGTTATCCACTTCTCCCCGGCGGGCGCCGTCCTCGCCTACAATTACCAGTTTAGGTTTGAAAGCGGAGAGATAAGGCAGGGTCACGATGACCCTTTCCAGTCCTTTCAAGCGTTCGATTCTCCCTACAAAGAGGATGATGGGGCCTTCTCCCAGTCCTAGTTTTTGACGCATGGCCGCCTTGTCCATGGGTTTGAACTTACTCAAGTTGACTCCACAGGGCAAAACCACCACTTTTTCCGGCGGGACATCGTAAAAGCGAAACAAAGCGGTTTTTTCCGTCTCGGTCGACGCGATGACGCAGCGGCTATCCCTGG
>CAITCX010000108.1 GCA_903890885.1 uncultured Dehalococcoidia bacterium | reverse complement strand
TGATGATTTTAAAACCGAATTTATCAGCCATGATGGTCAGGTCAGGAAGGCGAGCCATGGTGCCATCGTCATTGAGAACTTCGCAAATTACACCGGCCGGATACAGTCCAGCTAACTTAGCCAGATCCACAATAGCTTCAGTATGACCGGCCCTGACCAGCACACCGCCGTCTCTAGCTCTGAGCGGAAAGGTATGACCCGGATATACCAGATCAGCAGGTTTAGTTTCGGGATCGATGATGGTCAAAACGGTTTGGGCGCGGTCGGCTGCCGAAATGCCGGTGCTGACCTTATTTTTAGCTTCAACAGAAACGGTGAAAGCAGTAGTAAAAGGCGAAGTATTACGGTCAACCATCAAGGGCACCGCCAGTTCATCCAGACGTTGACCTGTGACCGGCATGCAGATCAGGCCTCGACCGTATTTCGCCATGAAGTTGACGGCTTCAGGTGTGATCTTTTCAGCCGCAATAGCCAGGTCACCTTCATTTTCGCGGTCTTCATTATCCACAATCAAAACGAACTTGCCAGCCTTGATATCGGCAAGGGCTTCTGGAATAGTCGATAGTGCCATGTTTAACTCTCCTTATATACAGAACAAAGATCTTTAGAAACCATTTTCCCGCAGGAAACTGGCGGAAATGACGCTCTTTTGGGCCTGCATAAAACGCTCAGCGTATTTAGCCATGATATCTACTTCCAGATTCACGGAATCACCCACTTTATGATATAGAAAATTAGTATGAGTTCTGGTGAAATCTATCATAGACACCTGAAAATAGTCCGTACCTAAAGCAGTGACAGTAAGACTGATACCTTCCACTGCAATATAAGCTTTTTCAACCAGATAACGCATAATTTCGAGAGGGGCGCTAAAACGAAAAAGAGTGCCACCATTCTGAGGCGTAATGGACGCGATAAGACCCGTACCATCTACATGCCCCTGAACGAGATGTCCTCCCAGTTCACCACCCAACCCCATAGGACGTTCCAGATTAACAGGATCAGCGGCTTTTACCCGGCCCAGGGAGGTGCGCTGAATAGTCTCCGGACTTAAATCCACAGTGAACGCAGCAGAATCAAATACGGTAACAGTCAGACAGGTTCCGTTAACAGCTACACTGCCACCCAACTCCAGTCCTTTAACGGTCTGGGAAGCTTTTACCGATAATTGGCCGGATTGCACGGAAATGACGCTTCCCACTTCGCTGACTATGCCAGTGAACACGCCCTATCTCCCCACGTAACCGCTGACCATGATGTCCTCGCCGATTCGGTCATACTTAACCTGGCTTAATTTTGCGCACTGGGAAAGCATTTCGAAACCACTTCCAGCTACAGCAGGACGGGCCGTCTCACCGCCAATTATCATCGGCGCAAGGAAAGCCACTACCTTATCCACCAGTCCGTTATCGAAAAGCGAACCCAGCAAAATACCGCCGGCTTCAACCAGAATATTGGTTATCTCCTTTTGACCCAGTAAACTCATTAATGCTTTAAGATCTATCACACCCGCATTCACCGGCATTTTTAAAATTTCAGTGCCAGCCCAGGAAAGTGATTTATAAACACTATTATCCAAATTATCTCCCAGAATCAGCAATGTCTTGCCAGGTTCTGTAAAAAGACGCGCATTGGGCGGTGTGCGGCCTATGCCATCGATTATTATGCGAAGGGGCTGTTTGTGAGTGATACCGCCTGTAACCGCGATTCTGACTGTAAGACGGGGATCATCAGCGATCACCGTACCTGCCCCTGTCATTACCGCATCTGCTTCATAACGCATATGCTGCACCATTTTACGGGCGGCTTCCCCGCTGATCCATCTGGAGTCCCCGCTGCGGGTGGCTATCTTACCATCCAGGCTGGCGGCAAATTTAACCGTTACGAAAGGCAGTTTTCTGGTTACATATTTAATAAAAGCCTCGTTGATAACGGTAGCTTCGGCGGCGTGATCGCCAAGGTAGGTTTTTATGCCGGCTTGCTGCAACTCTGCCTGGCCCTTTCCTGCAACTTTGGGATTAGGATCTATTATTGAAAAATACACTTCAGTTACGCCAGATTTTATGATGGCAGCAGTACAGGGAGGCGTACGACCCTGATGGCAGCAAGGTTCAAAGGTGACGTAAAGGGTGGCACCGCTGGACTCCCGACCGGCCTGCTTAAGGGCCACGACTTCCGCATGGTCACCACCGGGTGGCTGAGTATAACCCTGTCCAATAATGACATCGTTTTTAACCAGCACTGCTCCCACTGCAGGGTTGGGACTGACCTGTCCCTGCGCTAACCTGGCCAATGAAATTGCTTGCGCCATGTAGTCCATATGAAACCCATTCTAACATCTCTATTTTACATACTGCAAATGAAATTCCCTACGGACAGGTTTTCTGCTATTATTTAAAGGGAATTAAACGATAGAGGAAAGGAAGAAATAAATGTCCATTGTAGAAACAACCAGAATTAACAATTTTAAATGCCCGGGATGCGAAAAAGAATGTATTATGAAACAGGTCGTTGCATATGACGGAGTAGTAAAAGGCTGGTGCCGCACAGCCAACAAAGAGATTAATGCTAAAATCAATGAGATCAAGGAAGAAGTAACAGTAAAGCCGGAAATAACGATAAAAGCGGATAAACCGGACCGCTTGAGCGAATTGAAACAAAAGCGGGAAAAATGTTTGAAAGAGGTGGTTTCTGCCAGAGAAGACGGCGATTTGAAAGAGAACTCCGCGTACCATGCAGCCAGGGAACAACTCAGTATCCTTGATGATAAAATACGCAAAGAGACCGATAGACAAAGAATGGAGAAACAGAAATAAGCCGGTGTCTGGAAATCATATATCAGTGTATTTGTGGTGAATGAAATTAATATTCAGGGGGCATGTGTAAACAGGCCCCCTGATTTGCTTCGATAGAAAGTTTACATCGTATATGTCTGATGATCAAATAAAGATGCTATAATCTTAATACAGGAATGAAAATGCCAGTAGTTGGTAAAACAAGATAGAATGAGCAAACAAATGGTTAAATCCTTTAAACATTCAATAAAAATTTTGTCAATTATGAGGGCGACTAAAATAAATGCCTAATTATACCACAGTGGTGATAGGGGGAGGGGCGGCGGGAATTTGTGCTGCGATCAGTTCCGCCCGCAGAGGGGAAACAGTAGTTCTGTGCGAAAAGACTACTCAGCTGGGCAAGAAGATTTTGGCTTCAGGCAACGGGCGCTGCAATCTTTTGAATGAAGACCTCAACGAAAACTATTATAATACAGCGGCGCGTGCGCTGGTAAGATCCGTTTTCTCTCAATACGGGAAAACGCAGATCATCTCTTTTTTTAATGAATTAGGTCTGGAAACATATTCTAAAGAAGGCCGCATTTTCCCAGTAACCAATCAGGCAGAGTCT
>CAITCX010000107.1 GCA_903890885.1 uncultured Dehalococcoidia bacterium | reverse complement strand
GTTTCAGAGTTCAATTCCGCTTTAATAGAATTATCTCCGAAGGTGGTTGAAATTGTATGGGAGGGAGATCCCAGTGTTTGGATGTACTCTTTCCCCTGAATCTCCAGGGTGATCTTCAGGCCGTAGCTAACTTCTAATGCAACAGGAGGATTGACCAACTCGTGCGCTGGAATACCTTTTACGTCTTTTGTATTCGGCGGAAGGTAGCGGGGAGAAATGGTTGTCGGCAAAAAGAACCTGGCTTCAGATTCGTGGGTATCCAGCAAGACTACATAATCCACCTCAATTACTGCTGAGGCGCCTGGATTAAGGTTTCCCAGTGATAACGTAAATATATTGGGGCGTTCCTGATCCAGAAGATACGCACCGTCACCCTGCGATATGGCCTTATCATACAATTCAAAAGCCTTTTCTCGCTCTTCTATCTCCCCCTGGATGATCTTCTTGTCCACGACAGCTCTGAACCTGCAAATAGAGCTGCCCTCCGGCAGGGGAAATTTATAAATCGCTTCCATGGCTTTTGATTCAGTATTACGGAAATTTTGGCAAATTTTCACTTTGGCAGATCGGCCGGTAATATCTCCTCTGACTTCAACTGCAGTTAATGGAATAGTCACGCCTTCTTTGGTAAGCAACCCGTATAATTCGTTACTCATTGCCATCTTCCTCCTTCAGAAGTGCTCTCGATATTTTAATTATTTCCTGTATTTTATGACTGGATTGCTGCTCCAGGTCTCGCCGTATATTGATTTCAAATCCCGGGGCAACCTCATACTTGACCCAGACTCCCCTGGAAAAGTTTACCGATTCAGCATCACCTGTTTTAAGGAGATTATTAATCGCTGCCAGACTCAGACCTCTTTCCTGCATCGATTTAATATACAGTAATTTCTCCATGTGACTGTCATAATAAAAACCGCCGCGACCTCTGCCGGCTGGCGGTTCCAGCAGACCTTCTTGAATGTAATAGCGTATCGTACGGCGCGTAAACCCGGTTAGTTCACTCAATTCTTCGATGGTGTACTGTTTACTTTCCATGAGAATTATTATGACACTATACTGTCATAATGTCAAGGGGGTATTTCCCAATCAATATTTCAGGTATTTTCAGAGAATAGAAAACAAGTCCGCCTGCCTGGCCAATTCAATTACAGGGGACTTCTGCAGTATGGAAGGTTACGGGCCTGTTATTAACAGTCAACCTACTATGCAGGTTTGTTAGATATAAACCTACTTTTTCAGCGGTTCCGCTTTAGCAAATAGGGACTTTGGCGCGGTCTCAAAATATCTATACATGGATGGGCATAACCAGCCTTCTAATGTCTGACCTTTGATACGGTACCAGTTTCCACCGGACTCTTCTCTGACCCATTCAAATTCAACTTGATACTTGGGGAAAGGCGCAGCCGAAAAAAAGAGTTTGAATCCTTTCTTTGCGCGGGGAATATCTTTCACCATATCAGTGATCATTTCCGGAACGTTTAAAATAAACGGTTCTTTCGTCAATCCCACCTCTTCATCATCGAAAACCCAGGTTCCGGAATCCCAGTAAGGGGCGATAACCATTATCGAATTAGCCATTCTTTTCTCCTATAATGCTTTTTCATACGCCTGCGTCAGCAGTTGATAGGTGTCCATGGCATACTTGTCCGTCATACCGGAAATATAATCGGCCACCACCTGTGCCAGGATCCGTTGATTTCCATCTTTCTTTTGAGCAAGGGCATCTAACGTATAAAACTGTTTCAAGCGGGCCTGAGTGATCCTGGGCAGCGTGCCTGGATTCTCCATGTAGTTACGGAAAAGGGTATCCAGTATTCGTTCGGCCTTTACGGCCATTATCTTTACCCTTGGTTCGCTGTAAACCTGTTTGTATAAAAGTTCATAAATCAGGAGCCTGACCTGTTTTTCCAGTTCTTCAGGGAAAGCCACTACATACTGGTCATTCTCGCGGATGGCCTGCCCTGCATCGCCGCCCTTTGCTTTAATGACTACCAGGTTCTTTTGCGTGTGCAGAGTTGTCTGGGTTATCAGAAAATTGATGATAAATCGGCTGAGTGTCCGCACCCTTATTTTACTGTAACTCTCCGGGGTAGAATCCGGGTTGCGCTCCTGGTATTTGGCCAGCTCCGCATCCAGGCTATTTTCGATGATATTCTGCAGGAAACCTATTTTTAATCTTTGAACCTGCAGTTTAAAGCTTTCCCAGTCAATTAACCCCACGGTTAGCGCGTCTTCCAGGTCATGGGTGGCATAAGCTATGATATCCGCTATATTTACGATTTGGGCTTCCAGGCCGGGTTGCTTCAATACAGGCGGCAGAAACTCCGCCACTTCTTGACGGATAAAGTCAGGGATACTGGCGCGTATATCTTCCTGGTTATCGAAATAGGATTGGTGCCTGATGATTCCTTCTAAAGTGGCCCTCGTCAGGTTTAAGCCCTTATGCGCAGCGTATCTCTCCTCCAGTTCGGTCACGACTCGATACGACTGTACGTTATGCTCAAAAGGCAGTCCCAGTGGTTTCAGCAGCTCACGCAATTTGGATTCACCTGCATGACCGAAAGGCGCATGCCCCACATCATGAGCCAGGGCGATGGCCTCTGCCAGGTCCATATCTGCCTTCAGCTCCTGGGCTAACCCGCGGGCAATCTGGGCCACCTCCAGCGAATGAGTCATGCGCGTGCGGTATAGATCTCCCTCATGGATGACATAGACCTGGGTTTTGTATTGCAAACGCCGGAAGGCCGTCGAATGGAGAATCCTGTCCTTGTCGTGCTGGAAAGGTGAGCGGGCGTCTCCAGACTGGGATTCATCAATATATTTCCTTTTTGCATTTTCATTTGAATAAATATTCAGGTTATTCATCTTTTCCTCTAACAAAACGCCTTGAGGTTTCATTTACAACCATCCCAAAACTCAAAACCTTATTCGCTAATCTCCCTCATCTTCTCCACTATCCAGATCATGCCCTCGGTATCCCGGCCGCAGTACTTCTCAAGATCGGCGTAAACCTGCCGGCGCTCCTCTTCGGTGGCATTTCCGTAGGTTACGGCTGAATATGCGCCGCTGGCGGCCTCTCCATTGGCGATTGCCAACCCATCGTACCCTTTCCCGGTTATCGCCGGCATTACGCTCTTAAGAGAGGCGCTGCCTTTCTGGTCAGGATGGTAATAGCTAAAACTCTGGAAGGGTTTCAATAAATCTACCAACCGTCCGCAGATGTTGTCCACCCACTCCGCGTATTCAGGGAAAGCCAGTGCCATGTCTCTAAGGATCTCTTCTTCAAATTTTTGATTATAGGTTAATATACTACCTTCAGAAACCATGTCATTCTTAAGTTTTCTCAGAAGCTCCGGTCTGGGATCCCCTTTTCCTTTCGCCAGGAATGAGTAATGACGGGTCCCTTGCTCACTAACTGTATGTAAAGAGTACTGGAAGGGGATATTTTGGTAAGGTCTCGTTCCATCAAACAATGGGATGGCCGGATTGATGGTTTCAAAATCCAGGTAATGCACCGGGGATTCTATCTTATTTAAAAACTCCTGAATGGCTGCCTTATCAATATGGGGAACTCCATTCATCTCGCAGGACTTCTGGATTTGCTGGGCTTGATTCAGTTCATAGCCTTCTGGAATATCAGCAATTCTCAGGATGTCTTTATCGTAAAACTCGTAGCATTTCTTACCGCCGTGATACAGCTTGAAAATATTATTTTCCGGCAATCCCTGTCTGCATATAGTGACCGGACAACCATAGGGGTTATCGCAGTGCTCCCCGATGCCAATCTCAGGGCATGCAGCCGCCGAGATAGTGGTCTGCATCTGCTGAATGCGCTCCTGGATGCCTTCAGCAATCTGATCCACCTGCTCGGTAACATCCTGAACGCTGAAAAGCCCAACCGGGTCAATTCCCCCTCTTCTAACGTACTGGTTGTTGATTACAGCCATAAAACATCGGTTTATCTTCAGTCCGGCTTTAACACAGCAAAGTCTCTGGAAAGAAATGTCGTGCAGGTTCACCTCCTTTACAGAAGTTGAACTTTTCACTTCGATGATGTCCCAGGCCTCTTTGTCCACCGGATTCAGGATATCCAACCTGGAAAACAGGCCATCTTGTAAAAAACCGGGCTCAAAAAGCGGTTTGCGTTTGGCAAGCCCATCTTTAGTCAGCCTTAAGTTGCCGCTGAAATCAGAATGAGGAACATCTATGCCGCCGGGGAAAAGACTCTTGGCCAATTCCCCGACCAGGTGTCCCTGATCGAATATACGTTGAGTGGACGCATCCGGTTTAGGCACTTTAACAGGGTCATTACAGACCAGCCACAGGTATTTCAAGCACTGAATTCCATATAGATATTTGGATTTAGAAAGTAATTTATTCGGCATATTTCACCTTGATTGGTGGGTTTTTTACATCAGCCAGTTTTTCTCTGAACCTGATGTACCTCACCAGTTCATCCATGCTGAAAACATAGTGAATATTTTTAGCGTAATCCTGCGTGTCAGTATCTATTAATCCCATAGTGCAATCCAAATTTCCATCGTCAGAAAACTCATTAAAGAATTCGGGGTCTTCGAGACTTTTGAATGGATAAAACCACACCATAAAATCCCTTTCCATGTCGTGGTAAAGCAATGACTTTTCGAATCCAGTTTCCTCTTTGCATTGTGGACACTTAAATACATGCAGGTCCCCCCGAAGCAGATCCTCTCTCGCTTCAGGATTTATCTGAACATTAATACTGTCCCAAATAATAACTTCTGATTCGCAACCGCAATCCGGACACTTAAGTTTTTTATAACGACATATCGACATTTTTCCACCTCAGTGAAAGCATAACACCCCACTTTGACAGCGTTGTGACAAAATTTCAGGTCAGTCTTTATGAATAATAAATAGCAAGTGTTTTGCCCTGCTGGCGGCTGTATATAGCCTATTAG
>CAITCX010000106.1 GCA_903890885.1 uncultured Dehalococcoidia bacterium | reverse complement strand
ATGCAAGGCGAGCAGCAAGGTGGTAATGGCGGCGGCTATTGATTGAATAGGCGTATCAACTGCGGCCAGGGCCTTTAAGGCCGCGGCAGCTTTAGGATCGGTTAAAGCCTGCTTAGCCATGGCTTCTTCCTGGGGGTTAATATTACGGGTAGTGCCGATAGCGACTACAGCCGGAGCAGAGCTGAGGGGCGCGCGCGGAGCGGGCGGAGGTGAGCCAGGGGGCGGTGCAGGACGCGGGCCACCGGCGCCAGCCTGAACGGCATCTGAGAGGGCTTTAATGGTATTGCGGTTGAGGACGAGGAAAAAGCGCCAGTTCTGACGGTTGCCACCGTTGGGCGCCCAGGTCGCCAGTTCGACAGCGTCCAGCAGCACCTGTTCCGGAACAGGCTTGTCCTGCCAGTTGCGGATGGAGCGACGGGACTTGATAAGAGCAGCAAATTCAGTGGATTGCATGAGTAAGTTCCTCCTTATTCCCCAATTTTTACCAAAATATGATGTGAACCTTTTAGAAATACCATTAATATTGTACTAAACAAAACGTTCAAAATGTTGGCCGGGCATTCCTCCAGTCTTATTATTTTCTGCCAAAGCGCGGTATAAGCGTCAATATCAAAGCAGAGAGAAAATCGCCAAATTGGGCCATGGGGATACCTGGGTGAAGTGCTGATTTTTGATTTATGATTCATGAGCACGAGAATGGCGGAAAAAGCAGTTACGGAAAAGGTTACAGCTGACCTAACCTGCTTTCCCATGTCCAATGACGCTTGCAGGTGGGCGGGTGATCCGTCAACTTGTGAAAGGCCATACAGGCACGGCAATTGCTGTGACGAGCACAGCCTGAATTCCAACAGATACATTTAGGGTTGTACTTCATATCCCTGGTTATCTCAAAGGCGATCTCCTGGAGCATGGGTTTGGGGTCTTTTCTGGGGGGCATGTGCTGGGTCATTTTATCCAACTCCTAAAATCAGTGAGTATACTCCGTACATATCAGGTTCATCAGAAACGGACAATCCGGATTCGATATTAAGGGCAGGGCGTACACCACAAATGGCCCTGGCCGGCAAACGGCCTGTTGGCGAACCATTGGTATCGCCATTCCTGTGTTCCGCATTATAAATCATAGCCGCATCGGAAGAACCTGGAGCCGGGGTGCGCAGCCAGTAGAACAGGCTGCAATCGTCATAAACGTAGTCTGCAGGTTGGCCGACGGCGGCGGGTATGGGGGCAACTACCCGCATTCTACCATCGTTAAAAAGGGAGAAGCGAAAACCCTCAGCGCTATTCTTGGAATGCTCCAGGCCGATCTCCGGGGCGCTGAGCAAAAACACTCTTGATTTGAAATAGGCGGAGGTCGCGGGCCCTTGGCGCCTTTCACCAGGCACAGCAGGGACGCAGCATTGCACGTTTACCTCACAGAGGCTATCCACAAATTCTCTGGTAAACCAGGTTAAAAAACCCGGTTCGTTATTATAAGAGAAATTCCCGGTGAATTTAGCCTCAGTGGAGTAAAAAGGAAAGTCGTAAAAATCCTGGCGGCCCTGGTCTATATTCTTTAATACCGGCGAAGCATCAAACTGATGGGCAGGCTTGAACCAGTTGGTCTCATTCGTTTTTAACCACTGGTGTATATTACTCAGGGGATAAAAATTATTACCATATTCCTGCTGGTCTTTTTCGGGATTATCTGCCTCAGCAGCATCAAAAGAGGCCAGTTTTACAGCACAATCGGTCACCAGAGAGGTACCGGAATAAGCGATATGGTTATGGTCGGCAACCAAAAAGGCCAGTGAGGATTGGGGCTCTCTGACTTTGGTACCAACCGGTAAGTCTTTTAAAATCATTTTCTCATCTCCTAGCCGATCAAATAAAGGGCACGAACATTAGCAGATTCATCCACTGGCAAAGAGGAATCAACATTGATAACTGGCCGGATGCCCAGCCAGGGGCAACAGCAAAATTTGTAGCTGTAGGGGTTAACGTTGTGGGCATAGCAGGTAAAGCCCTCAT